>NZ_RXFY01000025.1:0-12184 GCF_044714355.1 Spiroplasma sp. ald
CTAGGTTATGCAAGAAGTCTATTATTTTTCAAAACCAAGCAACAACATTCGCATTAACATTTAATCCAACTTGATCACGAGAAAAAATTAAAATTGCAACTGTTACAACAATAATTAAACATTTACAACAAATTTTAGAAAAAGAACAAGGAATTAATAGTAAAAAAAGATAAAAATAAACAGAAAGGAGAATAAAATAATGGAAGATAATAAACCAGTTTCTCCTGAAACAAAAACCGTTGACCAAGATGAAATTTTAAAAACAGTAATGAAAGAAATCGAAAAAACATATGGTAAAGGCGCTATTATGAAATTAGGGGATAAAAGCAACCTAACAATTGAAGCTGTCTCAACTGGAAGTTTATTACTTGATGAAGCAATTGGAGTTGGTGGTTATCCTAAAGAACGAATTATTAAAATTTTTGGGCCAGAATCATCAGGAAAAACAACTCTATCATTACATGCTATTGTTGAAGTACAAAAAAATGGTGGGCGAGGAGCCTTTATTGATGCTTAACACGCTTTAGATCCAAATTATGCTAAAAAACTTGGTGTTAATATTGCTGAATTAATTATTGCCCAACCTGATTCAGGTGAACAAGCATTAGATATTTTAGAAACACTTGTTAAATCGAATGCAATTGATTTAGTTGTCATTGATTCTGTTGCCGCATTAGTGCCCAAAGTAGAATTAGAGGGAGAAATGAGTGATGTAACAATTGGTGCGCAAGCACGTTTAATGAGTAAAGCTTTACGAAAATTAAACGGAGTAATTAATAAGACAAATTCAATCGTTATTTTCATTAATCAAATTCGCGAAAAAGTTGGTGTTTTATTTGCTAATCCTGAAACAACAGCAGGAGTAGCAACCGCCAATAAAGTAAAAATTAAAGTGGTTAAAAATAAGGTCTCACCGCCTTTTAAAACAGCTCTTGTTGATATTAATTATAATGAAGGAATTGATAAATATTATGAATTAATTGATTTAGCAGTAAAATATGATATTTTAGCAAAAACCGGGGTATGATATGCTTATCAAAATAATAAAATTTGTCAAGGCCGAGAACGTGTAAAAAAATATTTAAAAATGAATCCAGCAGTTTTTTTGGAAATTCAACAACAAATTATTAATAATTTTAAAACAAGACAACAAGATTAGTTAAATGAAACATAATAAAAGAAAAAGTTATTCTTTGAATAACTTTTTCTTTTATTATTTCGTATTCTATTTAGTCTTTTTTTTGTTTTTTAAAATGATATTTTTCTAATAAAATCCGAAACTCATTCGGGTCTTTTTTCCGAATAACATTAATTAGTTTAATTATAAAGATAATACTAGCAAAAAAAGCTTGTAAAATATTTGTGACAGCTATTTGGTAATTAATTTCTGGACTAATAACAGCATAACAAATTCAAACTAAAGAAACAGTTATTAGTAATAAATACATTAGTAATGAAATTCCTTTTGTATTTCTTTTAATAATTGTTTTAATACTCTGCGGAATAAGATAAATGCTTGTTAAACTAGTCCCAACTCAACCAATAATTTCATAAGTTGCCATTTAAAACTTCTAAAATTCTATTTCCGTTTTAATGACATGTTTCATAAATTGTAAAGTTTTGGTTCAAATCTAGTGCTTTGGCCCCACTAGTGTAACTAGCAAAGCTAATGTTAATTTCGTTGTATAGAGCATCATCACTAATTTTCGTTTGATATCATCCTAGTGGTTCAATATCTTCAAATTCTAATGCTGGTGACATATATGATCAAGTAATCGAACTATTTTGTAATAATTTTAATACTTCATAATGACCATAAACAGCTGGTTTACAACTTTCTAAATTTGCAGGAAATTGGTTAATCGGAATATCAATTAATCTTGTGCGGTCTCATGTTCATAATGAACCACCACCACCACTTCAAACAATTCGCTGGTTATTTTCTGCTGCAATTGTAATCATATTATTTGCAATTTTTACTAGTTCTTCAATACTGCGAGCACTAACTGTTGAAACTAAAACATCATGTCCAATTGCTTGGGCTTTAAGTTGTTCAAAATCGCTGGCATTGCCCACAAATTTAGTAATGGTAAGGTTATTATAATTGATAAGTTCATTAATAAGTTTCTGACCCAATTTACCTTGAGCCCCAATCAATAAAATTCTCATATTTTTTCCCTTACTAATATTTTAACATATTTATTTTTTCTAGAATGGATAAATTAATAACTAAATTTTTTTCAAAAACCCTTATTTTATTGGCATCTTTATAAAAGAAAAAATTATTTTTTTAAATCTTTTTTATAAAATAATTTGTTAAATTAAAAAATACTTGCAAAATTTTTGCAAATAAAATATAATAACAACGTAGTTAAAATAAGTTGCATAAAGACTAATTAGTTATTAATATGGCCCAATCTTAATAATTAATTATGTTTTTAATTATATGTTTCCTTTGTAAAAAACTACAAAATGAAACCAACATTGCAAATAAGTACTCTTTATAATTGTATAATCATTTAACGGTCCAAAATATTACTTTTTTTAATAATAACTAATTGCAATGTTGGTGGAAAAAATCTATATGTTGCCTTTTAGCGTTTTACTGTTAGTAAAACGCTTTTTTTATAGCAAAATTAACTAGATAAGTTTATAATTATAATAAAGTATAAACAACAGAGGGGAATTATTTTACATGCAAAATGGATTAGAAAAGCAGTTGGAAGATACGTTTAAAAGTTCCGAGCAAGCAATGTTTGATGCTTTATTAAAAAGTTATTATTTAGATGATGATCAATTAGATTATTTGCATAAACATTATCGACCAATTTTTACTTTTGATGATAATGAAACATGTATTTGTTTAAGTAATGAGCAATATGCAAATTGTTGCAAAACGAAGGTATTAAATTCAACTAAAAATCGTGCTCAATATATTTCAATTTTACAAGCAGTAGGGGACTTAACATTAAAAGAACAATATATTGAACAAGAAACAAAGCATTATCAACAAGTTTTAAAAAAATGTATTAAACAAAAATGTATTTTACAAGAATGTAATAATAAAGTTGGTCAGCATAATCTTTATTCGCTTGATATTAGTAAAAATCATTATTATTTAAATCGTTATCATTCTAAACATTTTTTTAAAAATATTAAAACATCTTTTTTAGATTTAACATCAACAGAGAAAGTACCTTATTTTTTTAATGTTTTTTGTCAAAAACATTTGAATGAATATCTTCAGTCAAACAAAACACTTGTACCGCAGTTAGAAGCATTATTAATGAATATTAACGATAATTTAGTGGATCATCAAGAAGTTTATGAAACATATATTAATTATTATTATAGTTTAAGTGTTGCTGAACAAGTGATTTTAACAATTAAACTTCGCCGAATTATGAAATTAGCGTTAGTTTATCAATTAGAATTATCACGTTTATTAAATGATTTAGATAATCAACAATATAGCTATGTTGTTAAAAAAATAACTTTGCCAAAAGAAATTCATTCAATTGTCTGCAATGATATTCTATTAGCACAATTAACTCCAATCACTTTTCAAGCAATTAATTCACCGAATAATCCATTTTTACCAAATAAAATTTTATACACAAGATTAGTTAATAATGCGAAAAAAGGGGAAATTCATTTTATTTATCATAAAAATAATCGGATTTTAAATACTTACTTTGCTGAATGAGCAGAAAAAAATAAAAATGAAAAACAATGACAAAATTATCTATCAAGTATTATCCTTAATCAAGGAACCCATTTTTTAATTAATAAAAAATATTATGATAAACTAAATCAAAAAACAAAAGATTTAATTAATATTTATTATTATAATAGGTTTGAACAACCACGAAATTCAGCAGAAGAATTAATGCTCCAAACTTTTATTAATAATTTTAATAATGGCATTAATATTTTAAAATAGGAAGTTGATGAAAATGACAATCTTAGGATGAATTATAATTGGAGTTTTTCTTAGTTTATTATTTATTTTTATTGGTTTTTTAGGATGATTTTATCAAAAAAAAAAAAAAACAGCAACTTTTTTTCAAATTTTTAAACAACTAGAAGTTGAAAATCAAGAATATATTAATAATAATTTATCAAAATTAACTTTGCAAGAAATTAACGTTAAATTTAAATTAGAACCAGATGAAAAAGTATTTAGTAATATTCCTGTTAATGTTTATCTTCAACATAAATTAAAAAATAATCAAACTCATTCCAAATATACAATTCCATTTGAAAATGGAATTAGTGTTGGTTATGGGCAAGGTAAAAGAATTAAAGAAATGTATCAAATTCCATTTCAAAATGGTCATATGTTTATTACAAACCAAAGAATTTTAATTATAAATGAAGACATTATTACAACTTGACCATTAAGTGAAGTTAATAATCTTGAATTAAGTATTTTTCGAATTAATAATATTCTATATCAAGACTTTTATTTATATACGGAACAAAAACGTTTTATGATTATTGTAAAAGGTTTAGAAACGCCATATCTAATTTATAAGGTGTGAAAGCATGAATCATAATTATTTAATTGGAATTATTTTATTTAGTACTATTTTAGGTGTTGCAATAATTATTGTTGCTATTTTAGCTTTATGCCAGCAACAAAAAATAAAACATTTTAGACAAAAGAAAAATGAACTACAAAAAATGATTGATAACAATCAAACATTGTTAAATGATAATTTAGTCGTAATTAAAATTAAATATGAATTGCCAAAAAATGAAATTTGTTATTATCAAGCACCAATTATTGGCTATGAAATAACAAAACCAAAAGAACTTCAACAAAATATCTACTACTTAACTCAACAAATGAAAGAGCAATATTATATTGAATACTTGGCTGGTTATTTAAATCTTACTACTAATAATGGTAAGGAAACAATTAATGGAACCATTTATGTTACAAATTACCGCTTAGTTTTTGAAACTAAAGATCAAAATCTTATTATTTGATTAAAAAATATTAATTTTGTTTTACCAAGTATTTTTAATCTTAATGGTTTTTATCAAATCGGTTTTTTTATTAGTACTACTGAAAAAATTTATCGCTTTATTACAAATGATGTTAAAATATCAATGACAATTTTTAAAACATGACAACAAAATAGGGGAGGCTAAGTAAACAATGAAAATGCATATTATTATTTTAGTTTTTTCATTAATCTTAATGTTAGCTTTATATACTTTTCATACTTTATTTTTTATTCATTATCAAAAACAAAAAGAAAATAATAAGGCAATTAAAGAGTATAAATGAAAAGCAATGATAATTTTTATCTTTATTACCATCTATCTGCTTTTAACTCCACTTAATATTTTTATTATTATTGATTATATTTTATTAATGATTTTATCAAATATCTCAAATACATTTGCTTATTTATTTGTAATTATGGCAATTTGTAATTATGGCTTAATTTTAAGTTATTTAATTATTCAAACATTAGTTAATAATAGTTTATGAATTAAAGTAAATGATGAAACCATTTTCTTTTTAGATGAAGAAATTATCTTATCGCAAGTGATTGGTATTGATATCAATGGTTTGTTTAATAAAGTTATTTATAAAGTTGATGGAGAAATTGAAAAAAAAGTTATTGTTGGGAAAAAAACATTTGAATTTTTAGAACAAATTAAATTAACAAATTAAAAAGCAATCAACTGGTTTTCCCAACAGGTTGATTGCTTTTTTTCTGTTTGGGTAATAAAAATAATTATGTTGGCAAAATAAGGATTTATGTAAATTATTTTTTTTATGGTAACTTAATTAATAAAAAGAAAAGATAAGAGATAACCTAAAGGGGAGAGATAGTAGTAATTATAAATCCTTTATATAATTATTCTGTTTACTTTAGAGATTTAGGAAAAATACTTTTCTTTACCCATAGTATACTATTAATATTAAAATAATACAATATTTTTTTATTTTTTAATAAAATAAAATATTTTTCCAAAATAAAAATATGAACTTTGCTAGCATTTTTCCATAATTTTAGTTATTTACCTTTATAAATTTCTAACGCTTTTTTAACAGACATTTTGTAATCAACAATTTTATTAATTGTGGGGCGGTTTTTTAAAAACTTATTACAATATTTTGCTGTTGGATCATATTTTTTTTGTTGTAACTCAGGATTAAAAATTCGAAAAAATGGTTGAGCATCAAATCCCGTCCCTGCTACTCATTGTCATGAGCATTGATTTATAATAGGGTCATAATCTATTAACTGTTGAGCAAAATATTGTTCGCCTTTACGTCAATCAATTTGTAAATTCTTAACTAAAAACGAAGCACAAACCATTCTTGCTCGATTATGTAATAACCCTGTTTCTTTTAACTCTTTCATTCCAGCATCAATAAAATCATAACCAGTTTTACCATTTTGCCACTTTTGTAATCATTCTGGATTATTTGTCCAGTCAATTGTTATTTTTTTATTTCAATTTTCACTAAAAGATCATTGTTGATGTAATTGCGCATTATAAGTTACTTGATAATAAAAATCTCGCCATGCTAATTGGCGCGCAAAAGCGTTATCAAAAACACCAAATTTTTCAATGCTTCAAAGATAACATTGTCGAATTGAAATAACACCAAATTTTAAAGCAGTACTAATTTTTGCTGTACTAGTTTCTAAATCAACAAAATCACGAGTTTGATGATAATTTTGATCTAACTGAAAAATTGCTGTTTTAACTTTTTCGGGTACTAATGGTAAATTAAAATCACTAGATTTAACATTTGTAATATCTTGTAAAATCTCAAGATTTTTTAATTGTTGGGGCAAAAAGGATTTAACCTTATAAGGAACAATCTTATTATCGTTAAAATGTCCTTTTAATTTATTTCAAAATGGTGTAAAAACAGTATAATATCCATTTTGATTAGTTTTTATTGTTCATGGTTCTATTAATACATAATCATCAAATTCACGATAAATAAAATTATATTCTTTTGATAACTGACGCATTGCTTTACTTCGGTTAAGAGCAAATGGTGTATAATCACGGTTTGTATATATTTTATTAATTTTATAACCTTGGTCTAATAAAAATTTAATTCCGGTTTGTTCATTTTCACTTTTTAGAAAATTAACATTAACCTTTTTCCTTAATTGTTTTAAACAATGAACCATTGCTTGAAAACTACGAGGTGAAAAATAATTATTTGCTTTTATTTGTTCTTTTGTAAAAATAAATAATAAATAAATTTTATCTTCTTCATTAGCCAACTGAGCAAGACCAAGATTATCTTCAATTCTAAAATCACGATGAAAAATAAAAATGTTCATTAATTACAACCACTTTCTAATTTATTTTTTATCATTATACTATAAATATGCTGTCACATAAAAAGGATTAAATTTAATCTAATACACATTTATTCTAATTTAAGTTATAATTATATACAGATATTAAAGAGAAGCGGGGAGTTAGAATGGGAGTACCAACATTTTGTCCAATTCATTTAAAAATTCATGAATGTTCAGAAAATAGTAATAAAGCTATTTCAAGAGCAACTGAAAATAAGATTAAAGCAAAAATGAATCGAATGCTAAATCCAACTACAACTAGTAATGAACCTATTAAACCAGAAGTAGTTGAAAAGGGAACAATTCAATATATTTTAGAAAATGCTAAAAAAAATAATGAAAACATTAAACACAAATTAGGAATTCCAAATGAAGATGAAAAAGCGATTGGTGTTGATGAAAATGATATTAAAGCAAAAATGGCTCGTTTACGTGCTGCAGTTACCAACCAACAAGAAGTAGGTGAAAGAGATAATAATAATTTATCTTCCCCTACTCGTACTAGTAAAAAAGATCCTGGCTTGCAAGAAATAATCGATCATGCTTATCGAGTTAATCGTGGCATTGAACGCATCAAAAGTTCATCTGAAGAAGACCCGTTAGAAACAATTAGTGATTTTGATAATAATGACTTAGATCAATTAAATGTTGAAATGCAAACTAACCAAGGAAAAAAAACCGTTTTAAACGCATCGAAACAAAAAAAGTCAACCAATAATAAACCTAATCCAGCACAAACAAAGAAACAAAAAACTACTACTAAGGAAAAAATAAGTCATAAACCAGTTGAACCAACTATTATCTTAACTGCAACAGAAATTGAAGCTTTAATTGAAAAAGCTGTTGTTAAAGCAATCGCAAAAGAAAAAAATAATAAAAAGAAAAGGGGAGAATAAAAAAAGATTTACTTCCCCTTTTCTTTTTATTTTGTTTCATCTAAAATACGTTGATCTGGTTGAATATATTTTGTTTGGCTATGTAATAAGTATTTTATTTCTTCTAATTTTTGACCAGTTAATAACACATCCTGGCAGTATTTTTTATTAATTTCCTTAATTAATTTATTTGTTGTAGTATCTGGTTGTAAGGTTTCTAATGTTTCAAATGAAACTTGTTCTCTTAAATCATATTTACTAATAATTCCTCGTAAACCAACACCAATTAACCGAATTGGCTGACCTGATCAAAATTGATCAAATAATATAATTGCCACTGAATAAATATCATCTAGGAAGTTAGTATACTTTTTAATTGTTTGTTGTCTTGTAAAACGTTTTCGATTAGCATTTTTAAATGTAACATAAATGACATTGCCAACCATTGTTCGTTTTTGTGCTCGTTGACTAACATGTTTTGCTAATAAATAAATTTTATTCTTAATATCTTCATAATCAATTAAGTCATATTCAAAAGTTGTTTCATTACCAATTTGTTTTAATTTATTATGTTCAAAAGTTAATTGTTGTTCACCACCACCATTAGCCCGTTCAACAAAAGCATGTGCTGGTTTGCCTAAAATGGTTTCTAATGTTGCAAGATCAGCAAACTCTGCTAAATATTTAATCGTATTAATTCCAATTTCATTTAAACGATGAGTTGCTTGTTTACCAATCCCAAATATTTTATTAACTGGTAATGGTTGAACTAAGTCAGTAACATCTTCTGGCCGAATTAACGTAATTCCCATTTGTTTTTTCATATCACTAGCAATTTTTGCTAGTGATTTATTATATGAAATACCAATACTATTTGGTAATCCAATTTGTTGAAAAACATTTTGTTGCATATCAAGCGCTAATTGCATTGCCGAACCATATTTTAAATAAATATCAGTTACATCAATATAACACTCATCAATTGAAGCCACTTCAATTTTGTCAGTATAATGCATACTAATAAAATCAAATAATTTTTGCGCAAAATCAACGTATAAACCAAAATCTTGCTTAACAATTTCAAGGTCCTGGCAAATTTCTTTTGCCTTATATAACGGCATTGGACTATTAATGCCTAATTGTCGTGCTTCATAATTCGCTGTTGTTACAACTGCTCGCCGTGAAGAATTAGCAACAACAAGTGGTTTTCCTTGAAAGTGGGGATTAGCAACTTGATGACAACTAGCAAAAAAACTATTCATATCAATATGAAAAATAACTTTCATTCTTTCTCTCCCCTATTTTACTTTTACTAAAGGCCAAAGGGTCCTGTATATTTATAAATTTTTTTAAAAATAAAATTATAACCAAAAATATATGTAAACTGAATACTCCGTGAATAACTACGAGCAATAATTCAATCATCATATAACTCCGGAAACTGTTTTTTAACAAATGGTCGCATTTCTGTTTCATATCAATTTTCTAAATTTTGCTTAAAATGGCCATTAAAACTTAATAAAATTAAATATGCTGCAATAATAAAAATTAATAATAAATTTAAAACTCCATAGCGATTAATAAAGTAAAAGAAATTGTTATGTTCTAACAAGGCGGGATTAGTTTTTAAAATAGCAATAAAAATAATTGTAAATAATGAGACGATAAGAAAGAATAACAATAATAATGGTGGAGCCAAATATAATAAGAAATGCATTGTTTGAGCATGTTTATTTTTTAAATATAATTGGGTTGCAAAAAATGTTCGCCCTAAAACATAATCTAATCCCATCCCTGATAAAAAATAAGACTGATTAAATAATTGTAAATCATTAATATAAAATGTTTTCTTTTTATAAGAATGTGTAATTAAAACTTGGCCCGGTTTACGAACAACTTTTAAACCAGTAATTTTCTTTTTCGTTAAATAGCGATCAATTACTTCTAATGAAATCATTGATTGACTTGGAGCATTATTTAAATTTGGAATTGGAACTAAAATATTTCGGTAAGATAAAATTAAAAAAATTAATATAATAATATTAATCGCAATAAAAAATCCAATTAAAATAAAGGCTATTTCACTATTTCCTAATATCATCGTAATCATCCTCTACTATTAAATAATAAAATAAACTGATACTCCTTATATTATATATTATAACTTGAAAGTGTAAACATTAATAGGTTATTGTGCTAAAAAATATTTTTTCTTTTCCTTTTACTCTAATTGTTATCTTTTGTAAGAGTTATTTCCTCAATTAATTCAATCTCTCCCGTTTTAACTTTTTGTAATCGTTCTTTAACCATTGCTGATAAGGATAGTAAACTACCATTATTTAATTTCATTTGTAACATTTTTTTTCGTTCTTCATTATTGGGGTCAGCTGCTAATTTTAATAAACGCAAACGTTGTTCATAATTTAAATTATTGGGATCTAGCACATCCTCATAATTAATAAAGATTGCTTCTTTTTTACTTGCATCAATATTTATTTTAGCATTTTTTAAGATATTGCTCATTGTTAATGGTTCATTGTCTAAGATTTCATCTGAAATTAGCGGTATTCCATCATTACTATTAGATAAGGACAAATTATCATTATTTTTACCCTGTACTTTTGAAAGTAAAACTGGATTATTAAAATATTTTTGGTCAGGATAAACCTCATCACCGCCAACGCATGGAGTCGCATCTAGTACAACTTGAGCTGGTTTATTTAATAATTCTTCTAATGATTTAGGAGCATAAAAACTATATTTTCGGCGTCCTTCAATCCGTTGTTCTTGAACTCAATTTCGTAGAACATCTAATTTACGCGTAATTAAATTAGCTTTTGATTTTTGCCAACGATCATAAATTTGATTAACATCAAGTGCTGGAGTAACCATATCATTTTCATTAAATGGAACAAATCGATTCTTATTATTTAAATTTAATTCATCTAAATCAGTTAATTCTGTTGCTTGGTTAATTTCTGCCCCTTCTATTGGTTGACATTCAGAATAATCTAATTCATCATAATTATCATTGTGATCAAAAACATCATTTTGAACATTATTTTGTTTAACATTAAATTTATTATTGTAATATGAATATGTCTCAAATTCATTTGTTAATCTAGTAATTTTATCAACAGAATTTTGATTATTATTTAATATCGTTTTATCTTGCAAAATTGAAGTTGGTCGTTTTGCTGGATCAAAATCATTTGGGTCATAATCATCTCAATAATCAATTACTTTTTTATTATTTTCCATTATTAAAACCCCCATATTTTTTTATTTATTTATTATACTATAAAATTAAGGTGAAAAAAAGGGTTCAGATAGCTCTGATTAATAAAATATCTGGTTTTTAAATAATCATTGATTAAGTCATTAATTAGTGCTATACTATGAATATTATTAAACTTATATCAAATTATTAAAACTATATTAACAATTATATTAACAATGTTACTATAGAAATACGAGTGTGAAGTATTTATGTCTGTTACTGTTTTTTTAATTTGATAATAATATTATGAATTAATTTTTTACATACCAAATATCTTAAGTTGTTTAAATTTGAGTACCAACCACCCCTGTGCTTTATTTTCATTTTTTTATATCAAAATATTAAAATATTAAATATTGAAAATGAAAGAAGGAAAACAAAATGAAAAAATTAATAAGCATACTAGGGATCACAACAATTGCTAGCAGCATTATGCCTGGTGTTGTAGGAAATAGCCCATACCAAACAAATAATATCACTAGACTTCTTGCATAACCTATTAAAATAATTGTAAATATTTTTAAAAAGATACTAATAGCAAATTATAATTTTAATTAATTATGTCTTTTATTTAAAAAATTAATATTTTCCTACAACGAAAAATGACTTTTTTATTTAAATTATTTAATTTTAAATACATCTTCTATGCTATCTATAATAATTGCAAATTATAA
>NZ_RXFY01000026.1:0-12101 GCF_044714355.1 Spiroplasma sp. ald
TACAATTATTTTAATAGGTTATGCAAGAAGTCTAATAAAAATACTTAAATTTCATTTTTGCTTTGCTATTAATTTATAGTCTCAAAAGTGAACATTAAATAGTGATAACGATAACAAGACAATTGCTTTTACACTAGCAAAAGGGTATCGTGTAAGTGAAGTGCAACAAATCAACTCAGAAAGGGATTGATTTGTTGCACTTCACTTACACGATACCCTAAAATTTCTTCAATTGAAATCCCAAGCATTTGTTCAGTTATCTGAAGCGGATTTGGAATAATATTTTTGTTAAGTAATGGCAAATTATATTTATTAGTAAAAACAATTTGATAAATATTGTTATTAAAATCTGTTGTAGGTTTATTTTTTTGATAAGTATTATCACGAAAAGAAAATAAAAAATAAATTAATGTAACTAATACTCCGAATAAAATTGTAAACATAAAATACCCCTGCTTTTTAATTGTTCTCCCCTACTTTCAAATTACTATATAATCATCTTATTTTTTATTTTCCTTTTGTTAATTAAAATTTAATGTTAAAAAATAATTATTAGTTTTTCCCAGCAATTAAAATATTATATTTATTTAATACATAACCATCTATATCAGTTATTTCAAATGGTCTATCGGCCATTTCTGGTTGAGCAACATACATTCCCTTCTCATTAAGTTTCGCTACAGGAACATAATCACGTTGATAATTAATCATTGCGCCAGATTCTGGATCATGACCATTACGATAATAATTATAATTATTTTCATAATCCATTACTTGTTGATATGGTGAAGTATAATTAGCTTCTTCTGTTAATGCTGATGAATTTTGAATAATAAAATTCATAAATTTATAAGCTAACTCCTGATTTCTAGCATTTTTTGATAAAACCATATTATCACTTCAAATGTTAGTTCCTTCAACTGTTTCTGGTGTTCATGCCGTTGTTGCTCGTGGGCGGGTAATAATTAATTTTGTTCCCTTCGCTTCTTCATGACTCTTTGCAAATAATGTATCCGCATAAATTGCATCCCCATTATACATAAAAGCAAAATCAAAACGTCCATCACCAACTGCATTGATTAACTCATCATTCATTAAGGCAACATTATTATGTTTTAACAATGTTGCTAATTCGTTGTAACCATGATCAACTTCCATTTGCGTTGTTGGTACTGGTTTGAAATAATTTTTTTCAGTATTTAACATAAATAAATTTCGTGGATCATTATTAATTAAAACTCGTTTATTTGCTGCGGCTGCTTGTCATAAAATATCCCATGAAATGCCATTTGAGATAATCTTATTATTTTCAACATCATTAAGTTTAATTTGATCGCGATTTATACTAGGTTCTCACTCTGCACGTTGATAACCAAATTTTCCTTGAGCTGTTGTTAGTAAATATTGATTTGCTTTAGCAAATATCTCATCTAAAAATTTTAAGTTACTTTCTGTTGGATTAATCACAAGTGATACTTCTCCTCAAAAATAAGGTAAACTATAATTAACAATTGTTTTTTGAGTAGCATCTTTCAATTTATTTTTATTTAAAACATTTAATAATCCATCAGCTAATGATGCCGCATAATTTTTATCAAAACATTTTGCTGTTGTTGGATCCAAAGTAGAAGGAACAATACAATTTTGATAAAATTCTGGATTTGTTTTTTGTACTGTTGCTACATCAACATTTAAATCATTAAAATATTCATTCCCAACTGTTCGTTCTTTGACATCTTGTCCATGATAATTTGGATTAGGTTTAATAATGTTGAAATTTTTATCAACATCATTTAATTTTTGATAATCAATTTCTTCTAAACGTCCTTCTTGCGCTAACTTATTAACCATATAGTCACTTGGAACCATCACGTCATAATGTGTCGTATATAATTTGTTATACAATGTTTCATTACTATCATAAACACTATATTTAACTTTTACATTATATTTTTTTTCAAACTTACTAATTAAATCTGAAGTAATATATTCACCTCAATTTGCTACTGCTAAATCATAAATATTATTTTTAATATAAACTGCTGTTAGCAAAGCAATTGAGCCAACTGAAATTGTTACTAATGATAATGACTTTCAACTTTTTGCCAATCAACGGAATTTTTTTCGTGATATTTTATTAATATTTTCTTTGGTTTCTTGCCGTTCAATAAAAGTTTGTTTTTTATTCTTAATTCATAAAACACTTTTATCATATTTTTTTTCTAGTTTAACAATTTTTCAGCGTAATTGTTCTTTTTGTTTTTCATTATTAATTTTTTTATTATTTAATTGATGATAAAGAAAGGCTAATTTCTTTTCATAGCACATAATATCTTTATCTTTATAAGTTCCTTTTAACATTTCTCGGCGAAATTTATTATAATTAATTTTATAAACATTTCATCCATTTCATCCAATAATAATAACTCCAATAATTGCAATACAAATCGTACCAAAAGCATTAATAAAAGGTTTAATTCTTTTCATTGTATAAATAAAAGTTGCAACATTGACATCGTCACCACCAGTAAAATAAGAGATAATAAAGTCATCAAAACTCATTGCAAAGGCAATTGCTGCAGCTGCAATAATTGCTGGTTTTAAAATTGGTAAAATAATTTTTCGCAAAGTTTGTGAGGGCTTTGCACCTAAATCTAATGAAGCTTCAATTAATTTTGGATCAACTTTCTGTAAACGTGGTAATACTGTAATAATTACATATGGAACATCAAATGAAATATGTGCTAAAACTAATGTTAACATTCCAAAATTTGCTCCTAAAGCAATAAATAACATCATCAACGAAACAGCTGTAATAATATCAGCATTAATTAATGGAATATTAGTAATTGATAATGTCATTTTCTGTGTAACTCGCCGTGCTCGACTTAATCCAATCGCAGCTAAAGTGCCAATAATAACTGAGACAACAGTTGCAATTACTGCTGTAAAAACTGACACAATAATACTTTGTAAAAAAGGTTGCTCACTAGCAAGTTGTTTATACCAAAGATCAGAAAAACCATTAAAAATACTCATACTTTCACCACTATTAAATGAAAATAAAATTAAAATCATAATTGGAATATAAATGAATAACATAATTAATGCCATATAAGATGATTTAAAAAACTTTTTCATTGCGACGCCCCTTTCTTGTTTCAAAATATTTTGATAATGAATTTGATAGCACAATAATTAAAAAAACAATAAGGGCTAAGACAACTGAGATTGCTGCGCCAATTCCAAAGTTTTCTCCTTTAAAGAAATATGCTTCAATTACATCAACAATTAAATTAATACGACCAATCCCCATAAATTTAACAATAATTAACGAAGTTGCTGCTTGCACTAATAATAATGTTCCACCTGCAATAATACCTGGGATTGATTGACGAAAAATAACTTTTCAAAATGTTTTAAAACAATTTGCTCCCAAATCTTTTGAAGCTTCAATTAATGAAGTATCAATTTTATCTAAACTATTATAAATTGGTAAAATTACAAATGGTAAAAATGCATACACCATTCCAATAACAACCGAAATTGGGGTTCCAAGTAAACTTGGATCAATAATATTAAACATTGTTTGTAATCCAATAATTTTTAGTAACATATTAATTCAAATTGGTAAGGTTACTAAAATTCAAATATTTTTTGACAATAGTATTGATTTACAAAATGCCATCACATAAGCAACTGGATAAGCAATCACAATTGCAATTAAGGCCGCAATTAATGAATATCCTAAAGCTAATAATAGTGCAATAACAAATTTTTGCTCTGAAAAAAAAGTTACAAAATTTTTAAAATTAATTTCAAAAACTAAACTATTTCCCGTTGGTTGAATAAACGAATATAATAAAATAATTAATAATGGTACAACAATTAATAAACTCATAATAATAAGGTATGGCCATAAAATTAAATTGAACCCTCTTTTAAACCATTTGTTTTGTTTTGCATGATAAGAAGTATTTAAATATTTTGTTCGACATCAAGCAGCAAAATGTTGAATAATTGATTTAATTTTACTACCTTGTTTTTTAAATCATCCTTTACCTTTTTTTATTGGTTTATTTTTGTTTTCCATCATTCTTGCTCCTTAATCATCAATCTCTTTCCACATAACATGAATATCTTCAACATTTCATGAAATATCAACTTGATCACCTTCTTCAACTCTATCTGTTGAATGAATTAAATATTTTCGTTCTTTACATTTAACAATAATTTCCCAATGAACTCCTTTAAAATTAACTCTTTTAACTGTTCCTGTGAAAAATCCTTTCTCAACTGGAACAATGTCAATATCTTCAGGACGAATAATAATATCAATTTGTTCTTCATTTTCACTAAATCCACGGTCAACACAAACAATTTTTTTGCCATCAATTGATACTAAATTATCTTTAATAAAAATTGCATTTGAAATAATATTTGAGTCACCAATAAATTGTGCTGTTCATAAATTCTCTGGTTCATTATAAATTTCCGCTGGTGTTCCAACCTGTTGAATTGCTCCATCATTCATTACAATAATACGATCAGACAATGTTAATGCTTCTTCTTGATCATGCGTTACTAAAATAAAAGTAATTCCAATTTCTCCTTGCAAAGTTTTTAATTCTGCTTGCATTTTTTTTCGTAACTTAACATCTAATGCAGCCATTGGTTCATCTAATAACAAAACCTTTGGCTTATTAATTAATGCTCGTGCTAATGCAACGCGCTGGCATTGACCACCCGATAATTGTTCAACTGATTTATCTTCAAAACCTTCTAATCCTACTAATTGTAAAAATTTCTTTACTTCAGTTTCAATAACATCATACTTATTGCGTTTAACTTTTAAACCATAAGCAATATTATCAAAAACAGTTAAATGCGGAAATAAAGCATAATTTTGAAAAACAGTATTAACTTCTCGTTTATGAACTGGCGTTTTTAAATAGTCCTTTCCTAAAAATAATAATTCTCCGCTATTAGGTTGTTCAAATCCAGCAATAATTCTTAATGTTGTTGTTTTTCCACATCCTGATGGTCCTAGTAATGTGACAAATTCTCCTTCTTTAATGTTTAAGTTAATTCCTTTCAAAACTACTTTTCCTTCATATTGTTTTGAAATGTTTCGTAACTCTAAAATATTTGTTTCCAATGCTCCTGCTCCTTTTCTAATCTTTTAAAATATTGGTGGTGTTGAAATTCATAATACCTCAACAATTTCATTTGTTTCATTTTTTAAATAGTGTTGATTATTACCATATAAATAAAAACTATCACGAGTATGTGCTGTTTGTACTTTTTGCCCAGAATAAACTAACACTGTTCCTTTCAAAACATAACCAAAAATCTGACCCTCAAATGGTAATATCCGTTCTGATTCTCCTTGCGGCTTAATTTGAATTAAAATTGGTTCTAATTCATTTACTTGCGCATTAGGAACTAATCATTCAATTCGATAATCATTTTGTTCAACTTTATAATGTTCTTCTGCTGCATAAACGAATTTTCTATTTTTTTCTTGTTTAAAAAAATCTGCTAAGTTGGTGCCTAAAACTTCTAAAATACTTTCTAGTGTTTCAATACTCGGAGAAGAAATATCGCGTTCAAGTTGACTAATAAAGCCTTTCGTTAATTCACAACGATTTGCTAATTCTTCAATTGTTAAATTATTTTTTTGACGTAATAGTTTAATTTTCTCTCCTAGTAACATAAACAACCCTCCTTTGGTAATTTTGTTTAGTTATACTAAACTTTTTGTTTTTAAATTACGACCACATTAATTATAAAAAAAACAAAAAAAATATCAATAGTTTTGATGATATTTTTTATTTTTTAAAATATTTATTAATTGCTTTTGCTACTCCTGAACGACGATAATGGGCAGTCGTATCATCAGAAATAGTTTTAATATCCGCTTTAGCATTTCCCATCGCAATTCCAACGCCAGCTCATTTTAACATTTCATAATCATTTGAACCATCACCCATCGCAATAATTTCTGCTGGTTGAATATTATATATTTTAGCAAGATATTCTAAAGCATCTTTTTTGTCACTACCCTTTGGACTAATTTCTAAATTTAAACTTTGATTTGGCAAATATGACCAATCAAAAATATTAAATTCATATTTTACTAAAAGTTTTGCTTTAAATTTTAGAACATTCTCTTTTTTACCACTAACAACAAACTTGTAAGCTTGGTCATGTAAAGTAGTAGGATCATATACTAATATTCTTTTTCGTTTTGTGTGAAAACTCATTCATTTAGTCATCAAACTATGCTTAGTATTAACATAAGCAAAATGTTCATTCTTAACGGAATATGCTCATAATTGAATTTTACACTCATTAGCAAGATAAAAAACATTGATTAATTCATCATTAAAAAAAACATTTTGTTGAAGAATTTTTTCTTTCGCAAAATCATAAATTATGCCACCATTAAAACCAATTACTGGCATTTTATTTTCAATAATGCCTAATTTTTTTGCAACTTTTCTAATCGCACCAATACTACGCCCAGTTGCAATAATCACTTTAATCCCATTTGCCAATGCTCACTTAATTGCTGCAACATTTTGCTTTGAAATTCGATTTCTCCTTGCTGTTGTACCATCCAAATCAAGAGCAATTAACTTATACTTCATTAGTTTTTCTCCT
Source organism: Spiroplasma sp. ald (assembly GCF_044714355.1). Taxonomy (NCBI): domain Bacteria; kingdom Bacillati; phylum Mycoplasmatota; class Mollicutes; order Entomoplasmatales; family Spiroplasmataceae; genus Spiroplasma; species Spiroplasma sp. ald. The sequence goes on from NZ_RXFY01000026.1 coordinate 6,667, forward strand.
CTTATTTTTATTCTTTATGTTAATTATATCTAAAAATTAAACATCTGGTAAATATTTTATTAAACTTTGAACTTTATCTAATCTTTCTCATGGTAGTTCAGTATGGTAACGACCAAAATGCCCATAAGTTGCCGTTTGTTGATAAATTGGTTTTTGTAAATCTAACGTTTCAATCATTGCTTGGGGGCGAAAATCAAAATTTTCTTTAATCGCCTTCAATATAATATCATTTGCAACAAAATTAGTTCCAAATGTTTCAACAAAAATTGAAATCGGTTCAGCAACTCCAATCGCATAAGATAATTGAATCTCACATCGTTCAGTTAATCCTGCCGCAACAATATTCTTTGCAACATAACGAGCCATATATGCTGCTGAACGATCAACTTTTGTTCCATCTTTTCCCGAAAAAGCACCACCACCATGCCGTGCATATCCACCATATGTATCAACAATAATTTTTCGCCCTGTTAACCCAGCGTCACTTTTTGGTCCACCAATTACAAATCGACCAGTTGGATTAATTAAAACTTTAAAATCTAAATTCATTTTAAATTCTTGCACAACTGGTTCCATAATTTCCGTAATAACAAAGTGTTTAAATTTAGCTTCATCAATATCTTCATCATGATGAATTGACATTAAGATTGTATCAATATAAATATGTTTAGCATTTGTTATGTCTAACGTTACTTGTGATTTCATATCTGGTCGTGCCCCAATAAACATTCCTTTTTTACGTAGCATACTTGCTCGCTTTACTAAAGCATGAGCAATAGAAATTGCTAACGGCATATAATTATCTGATTCATTTGTTGCATAACCAAACATAATTCCTTGGTCACCAGCTCCATCTTTATCAACACCAAGTGAAATATCTGGTGATTGTGTTTTAACTAATATTTCAACTTCACAAATTTGTCAATCAATTCCTCATTCTGCATCATTATAACCAATTTCTTTTAATACTTTACGTGCTACATTGGCATAATCAACTTTTGCTTTTGTTGTAATCTCACCACCAATAATAACCCGGTTTGTTGTAATAAAGCATTCACATGCTACCCGTGATAAGGGGTCTTCTTTTAAGCATGCATCTAAAACAGCATCTGAAATTTGATCACAAATCTTATCAGGATGCCCTTCTGATACTGATTCTGATGTAAATAAAATTCGCTCTTTTCCCATCTTTTTCTTCTCCTTAATCATAAATAAAACCACATCAGAATAATGTGGCATTAATAACAATATGTTTACATATAAATTAATAGTTAAGTTCTATTCAATAACTAATAAATCTTATTGGTAGCATATCATTTTGCCCTGCTAAAAGCACCTTCTAGTTAAATATAGGGTTGCTAGTGGATCATTGCTTAGCGTACTAACCACTTCTGAATAAGTTTTATGTTGTTACTTGACAACAAGTATATTATAACTTAAAAATTAGTTAATTTTAATTTAAATTAATTATTTCGGTAAGAATTTCAACACTAATATTTTGATTAGTGAATAAGTAATGTTTTGCTGTTTCAATTTTTTTTATTTTAACTAGTCCATTATTAATTAAAGTTACTTGTTTTGTATCATAAAATTTATCAACCTCTGCTTGTAATATTAAAGTTTTTACTTTAAGATTATTAATTTGTTTTACTATCTTTTTATTAAGATAATTAAATTGTAAAATTTGATTTAAAAAATAAGTTTGTTCTTTTTCCATCATTAAAGTACTATAATCTTCATTTTGACTTAAAAGTTGATAATCAATATGAATTTTAAGAGTTTTGTTTAAATTAAATAAAAAATCAAATCCAATCTCAATTTTGCTAATCATTGAAAATCTTATTCCATTTAAATTTGTAATTGGATTAACAAAAACAACTTTTTCAATTAATGATTTTTGTTTCAATAATAAATTAATTAAACCACATGAAAATCCTTCTAATAATAAAATAATTCTTTGTTGTTCATATTTATTTTTTAATGCTGTAATTACGTCAATAATATCATTCACTAAAACTCCAACATTTTTAATACTAGTTGGCACATTATCTCCGACATTGCGTTGATTAAAAGCAATTACTGAAACTTTATGCTTAGCTCATATTTCATTATTAATTAAACCAGTAAAATTTTCCTTACTACCGTATAAATCATGAACTGCTAAAATAATATCCTGACCAGTTTTATCAATTGTTCCTAATGTTGATAATTCATATTGATCAGAAGTAAGAAAGTGTTTATGTTCGATATATTCAGGTAATTGAATTTCTCATCGTTTTGTTTTCTTGTTTAAAAGACGATAACAACGTAGAAAAAAATAACAACACAAAAAAATTCCTAGAATAATACAAACAACAATAATGATTACATTCGTTTTAATTAAACTAGTCATTTAAGTTACTCCTTTATTATCCTAAAAAATCAGTTTCATTTTCTGGATGAATTAAAATTCGTTCAATTTTTATTGCTTGGTTAGTTTTATCATCTACTTGTAATCATACCGCTGAAAAAATTAATTTATCATTTTCAGCTGCTGGTTCAAAACGCACTGGTAAACCAGTTTTTTCCTTAAGAATAATTTCTTCTGGATTTGCCCCAATAATTGAATTATAACTACCACACATCCCAACATCGGTAATATATGCTGTTCCTTTTGGCAATATTCGATTATCTGCTGTTTGAACATGAGTGTGCGTTCCAAAAAAACCAGTAATAATACCATCATAATTCCAAGCAAAAGCTAATTTTTCTGCACTAGCTTCGGCATGAAAATCAACAAAATGAAGCTCACTATCATCATTATTAATAATTTCTTCAAAAATTGTGTATGGATTATCTACTGGGTCCATAAAACTACGACCCATTAAATTAGTCACACGAATTTTTTTATTATTAATCTTAATAACAACTGTGCCTTTTCCAGGTGTAAACGAATTAATATTTGCTGGTTTTAATAAATCATTTACTTCTTCAATATAATTTAAAACTTCTGGATTACGAAAAATATGATTTCCGGAAGTAATAATATTAATCCCCATTTCTTTTAATTCATTATAATGATGCTTTGATAATGATTTCCCATTGGTAGTATTTTCACCATTTGCAATAATTAAATCAAGCTTATATTTTTTTATTATTTGTGGCAAATATTTATTAACAGCTGTCCGTCCAGCTTGTGCATAAATATCACCAATCATTAAAATATTCATTTTATTTTCTCCTTAATCACTATCAATTTTTTTTAATTTTTTTATTAATCCAGCACATTCCTTAATATTTTCAAATTCTTGATAAATGATATCTCGCTGATGTTGCTTATAACCTAATTGTAAGTTATTTTCAAATTTATGCAAAGCATTTGTAATTTTTACCAATGAATCATAAACAGCATTACGCGAAACATTTTTTAACCCTGCAATTTCACTTAATGAATAATCATCAAAAAAATATAATTCAAAATATTCTCTTTGCTTTGTTGTTAATAATTCCCGATATAATTCATATAAAAGAATTAACTCATTTGATTTTGCCAAATCTTTCATTATTCTATTTCCACTTCATCCTTGTTAAATAAATCTTTGGTTAAATTATAAATATATTGCTCAATATCAAATTCTTGTAAATCAGTTGGTTGCTCACCCAAACCAATTAACTTAACGGGAATGTTTAATTGGTCCTTAATTGCTAAAACAACACCTCCTTTAGCCGTACCATCCATTTTTGTTAAAACAATCCCACTAACATCGGTTACCTCCGAAAAATTCTTTGCTTGTGAAATACCATTTTGACCAGTAACCCCATCAATTACTAATAAGGTTTCATGTGGAGCATCGGGAATTTCGCGTTGAATAATACGATTAATTTTATTTAATTCATTCATTAAATTAACTTTATTTTGTAAACGTCCCGCTGTATCAATAATAATAATATCAACTTGTTCTTTTTTTCCTTTAACTAATCCATCATAAATAACACTAGCTGGATCTTGCCCTTCTTTTAACGGTTTAACAATATTAACATTTAAACGTTCTGCTCATTGGTTTAATTGTTCAACCGCCCCTGCCCGAAAAGTATCACCAGCAACTAATAGGACCTTTTTATTTTGATCAAGAAATTGTTTTGTTAATTTAGCAATAGTTGTTGTCTTACCGGCACCATTAACACCAACCAACAAAATAACATTTAAGCGTTGGTCTTTAATATTTAATTTATTTTGTTTACTTTTTGGATTATTATATAAATCCATAATTACTTCAACCAAATAATCATTTGTGTCCTCAATGCTTCAACCTTTTCGTACTTTTTTACGAATTTGATTAGTAATTTGTAAAACCATATTCATTCCCATATCACTTGCAATTAAAATTTCTTCTAATTCTTCTAAGTATTGGTCATCATATTCTTTATACTTATGTGCTAATTTTTTAATATCATTAGAAAAGGTTAAACGTGTTTTACGTAACGCCTTTTCTAATTTAATCTGTTTTTTTTCTTCACGTTTTGCTTTTAATTTTTGAAAAAAATCCATTTCTTTCCTTCACCCTATTCTATTGCTTGTTATAATTTCACAACAACTTTAAAAATATTTGTCTCCATAAAAGTTTCATATGCTTTTAACACTTCATTTTTATTAAAAGTTTTTGATACTAAAATACTTTGGAATAATTTCCTTATTTTCAATTTTTAATACAAGTTCTTTTAAAGTATAACAATTTAAAATTCCGTTATGAATAGTAATATTTTGATTTAATAATTGTTGTAAGTTAAAGACAACTGGTTTTTTAAAAACACCAATTATAATAATTGTACCATTAAAATTAATCATTTGTTGTGCCTGCTCAAAAGTACCCCGGTCATTACCTACACATTCAATTACTAAATCATATTTAATATAAAAAGTAGTTAAAGTACTATCATAAATTTTATGCGCCCCCATTTTTTTAAAATAATTTAATTTTTGACTATGATGACCATAAATATCAATTTTTTTATTATATTTATTTAATAACAATAAAATGCCTAAACCAATTGGCCCATCACCAATAATATCAATATTATTAATTTGTTTTAAATCAATTTTTTTAATAACATTTTCATACCCTGTTGGTAACACATCGCTTAACATTAAAGCATCAATTAAATTCATTAGACTTTTTGAATAACCTATTAAAATAATTGTAAATATTTTTAAAAAGATACTAATAGCAAATTATAATTTTCATTAATTATGTTTTTTATTTAAAAATTTAATATTTTCCTACAACGAAAAATGACTTTTTTATTTAAATTATTTAATTTTAAATACATCTTCTATGCTATCTATAATAATTGCAAATTATAAATTGAAGCAATTAAATTAAATCTTAAACTAAATCGTTTTCTATGATTACGATATTTTTCTGTAATAATTTTAAATTTTTTAAGAATAGCAAAAA
>NZ_RXFY01000027.1:0-11780 GCF_044714355.1 Spiroplasma sp. ald
AATTATTAATAACATGTTCTAAGTAATTATACCGTGAAAAGTTTTAAAATTAAAATTAAAATTTTATTTTTTAACATATAATTAAAAAGAAAAAAGACTATATTTTTTACTAAATTCCTATTTAATTAACAACAATGAAAAAAACGAGGAAACTATATGCAACAAAAAAATAACATCTTTTTTATTAAAAAAATGAAATATTTATTTTTTTGCAATTTCATTATTCATAATTTCTCTTATTAGTTTAGGAGTTATTATTGCAACGAGATGATATCAAATTGACTACCAAATTGCTGTTGAACTTGCAAAACCTTTATCAAATGAATTTGTTAAATATTGAGTCCGTTTTTATGATCAATTAGGAAATACTGAAATCGTTATTGTAATTATCATTTATCTAACAATATTATTAGAAACATGGTTTTTGCTTAAAATAAAACAAGAAAAGCAAAAATTTATAAAAAATTATTGGATTACTGTAATCTATTATTTCCTATCCATAGGAGCATGACTTATTGATAATATTGTTAATTTAGCCTTAATTCCAAGTCTTGACGAAGGCTTTGGACCTGGAATTGACTATCTTCTATTTGATAATTATAAGTATAAATTAACAAATGCTATTTTAGTTTTTCTTTACCAATCATTCTTATTAGGAATTGGTCTTTATTATGTTCGCTATCGGTTAGTTAAAACTAACCGTTTGTTAACAGAACAGACATGAATAAAAGCAACTAAAGGATTAAGTTTTTTAATTAGTACATATATTATTATTGTGATTTTAAAAGGTGCAACACATCGAATCTATTATTATAATGCTATTTTTGGTGATTTAATTGATGCCCATTCTGAATTCTTAACTGCTTATCTTAAATCGGGTTTTCATTTTGGATATAACTTAGGTAACGGTTATCTTAATAATATTCCCTCAGAATGACAATATACTTGGTGGAAACCACCAATTGGCTTATTTAGTAATGTTAATATGCCAACATTTAAAACCCCATGAGAATATGCTTTCCCAAGTGGTCATATTAATGCTACATATTGTACTGGCTCAATTATTCTTTTATTTTTAAAAAATAAGCAAAACAATAAGGTTTAGATGCTAATAGCATCTAAACCTTTTCATTGTGAAGAATTATATTTTAAATAATAACAAAATTATCTTATGAATTAATTAAATGATAAGTATCTTCGCAAATCATTACTTCTTCATTTGTTCGCATTGCATAAACAAGAACATCTGCTTTTGGAGTTGAAATTAGATTTTCCGTTTCATATGACCTTTGATTTGCTGACGAAGATAATTCTAAGTTTAATAAAGTAACTTCATTAACAACTAATTGGCGCATTTCATCAGAATTTTCGCCAATTCCAGCGGTAAAAACAATTGCATCTGGTTTTGTTTTTAAATCATTAACATAACTAACAATATATTTTGCAATTCTTTTTGCACTCATTAACAATGCTAATTTACTACGTTGATTATCCGTGCTACTTTTAAAAACATCACGTAAATCAGATGATACTCCCGAAATTCCTAATAACCCAGATTCTTTATTTAAAGTATTAGTTATTTCATCTAATGTTGCACCAGTTTGATTTGCAATAAATTGGTGGATTGAAGGGTCAATATCGCCACTTCGTGTCCCCATAATTAATCCTTCTAATGGGGTTAAACCCATTGAAGTATTAAAACTTTTACCATTTTTAACTGCACAAATTGAAGCACCATTGCCTAAATGACAAATAATTGCATTAACTTCAGTAACTGATTTTTGTAAAATTTCAGCTAATCTTTTTGTAATATAACGATAAGAAATGCCGTGAAAACCATAACGACGGACTTGATAATTACTATATCATTCATAAGGAACTGAATATAAATAATTTTCTTCAGGAATTGTTGTATGAAATGAAGTATCAAATACTGCAACATTTGGAACATCAACAATCTTACGAAAAGCTTCAATAGCAGCAATTGCTGGTGGATTATGCAGCGGAACTAATGTTACCATTCGTTTAATTTCTGAAAATACTTCATCGTTAATAATTATTGATTGTGTAAACTTTTCACCACCATGCACAATTCGATGTCCAATTCCTTGAATATCAGTAAAATCTTGAATAATATAATGTTCTTTTAATTTAGCGATTAAAACTTTCGCTGCTGCTTTATGGTCTGGAAAATCTTCTTTTGTTTGAAACTCCTGACCATTAAATTTAAGGGTAAAAATTCCATCAATGTTAATTCGTTCAGCTAATCCTTTGCAAATTACTTCATAATTTTTTGCTGAATCAACTTTATATAATTGAAATTTCATCGAACTACTACCCGCATTGATTACTAAAATCATTTTTCTTTTTTCTTTTCTAATCATTTGATTTATATATACATAAATATGCTGTCACTAAAACAGTATTGTAAATGTCATTAATAGTAGCACCACGTGATAAATCATTAACTGGGCGGTCTAATCCAATAACAATTGGACCAATTGCTTCAAATCCCCCTAATCGTTGGGCAATTTTATATCCAATGTTTCCCGCATCCAAATTTGGAAAAACAAAAATATCAACAGGTGCTTTTAAGACTGATGACGGCGCTTTTTTATTACGAATAGCATCATCTCACGCGGTATCAAATTGAAACTCACCATCAACAGAACAATTTTTTAAATTCTTTGCTTGGACAAGTTCATAAGCAGTACGGACTTTATCAACAGAAGTCCCACGCCCTGAACCTTTTGTTGAAAAAGATAATAATGCCATGTTTGGCTTTTGAAAACCAAAAACTTTACTAGCTTCATATCCTAAATAAGCAATATCTGCTAATTCCTCAGCCGTTGGATCAATATTCAAAGCACAATCAGTAAAAATATAACGTTCATTATTCCGAACCATTAAAAAAAATGATGAAACTAATTTTACACTTGGTTTTGCTTTAATAATTCGCAATGCTGGACCAATAATATCTTTTGTATCATAAGTAATCCCACCAACCATTCCATCAGCAAGACCTTTTTTAACTCATAAAATTGCTAAATAATTACATTCACGAACTAATTCTTTAGCTTCTGATAATGAAATTTTTCCTTTTCGTAATTCAACGAAATATTCTGCTAATTCTGTTTCATTTTGCTCTTCGGCAACAATAACTTCGCTTTGTAATTCATCAATTGTTGTTGGAACTTCTGCTCGTGTTGCAAAAACAAGAATTGGCGTAATATTTGTACCAATTAATTGTTTCGCTACTGTTTGAATTCGTTCAGAATTTCCTTCTGGAAAAATAATTTTTATTTTGTGAGAAAAGGTATTAATTTTTTCAAGTATGTTTTTTAAAATGTTCATTTTTTATTCCTTTCTGCTATTAATCATTACCAAATAATTTTATATTACTTTTTTTAAAGTTTTTAGAAAAAGTAGCAAATTAATTATAATTAATTAAAAATTTTCCTATTTTAATTGTTGAAGTTTTACTATATCAAGGGCAGTATTTCAAGTCACGTCATAATGCACAGCACTGCCAAGATGAATCGCATCACAATAATGACTAATTTCGCGATAATTAGTCAAATTAATATCACTACCTCCTTGAATTTGAACACCATAATTCCGAAGACTTTGTAAAGTTACTAAATTTTTCATAATTGGAGTTATCCCACCTTGGGTTAAAACTGTGCTAATTCCTAATTGAACTAATTGTTGAATAGCAGTAAATTTTATCTTCAATTAAATCAAAAGCCCTGTGAAAAGTAATTGCTAATGGATGTGCTAAGGCAATTAATTCTTCCATCCGTAATAAATCAATTTGATGCGTAGGTGTTAAAATTCCGACCACAATACCTTCTGCCTTTGTTGTTTTAAATATAAGCAATATCTTTTTTAAGTTGAAAATATTCATCAGCCGGACAATAAAAATCAGCATCACGGTGACGAACCATTACCCGAATAGGAACTTTAATTCGTTCAGTACATTTTTGAATAACTGCATAAGATGGTGTTAACCCTCCGCGCGATAAATCAGCACATAATTCAATTCGGTCAATATTTCCAGCTTGTTCAATAATTTGGCATTCTTCGTAGTTTCTTGCAATAACTTCAATAAACATTTATTCTTGCTCCCCACTAATAAATTTAATGCGATTAATAATCCCATTAATTTTATTATTATATGTTCCTAACTTAATATTTAATAATAAGACATTATTAGTTTTTAACAAATTAGCATAATCTTTATAAATACCAGCAAAAGCAGTAATATTAATTTCGCCACTTTCATCATAACAATCTAAGAATGCCATTTTATTGTTGTTTTTATCAGTAATTACTTTTACTCGCTTCACGAGAACTAAAATATTTGCTGATCCTAAACTTAAACGCAAATTACTAATTAATGTTGTTTTATCTTGGTACCCTGCTTTTTCACGAATATATTTTAATGGATGATTCGATAAATAAAATCCTAAAAATTCATATTCTTTTTCTAGACATATAACTTCATCGTTTTGTTCAATTACTAGTTCTGGTTTTTCAGCTAATGAAAAATCAACAATTAAATTTTCATTATCTTCTTGCGTTTTAATCAACTCAATATAAGTAATAATTTGGTGGTAATTATTAAATAAGGTAATCCGGTTCAGCTTAAAAACATCTAATGCTCCAGAAAAACATAATGCCTCATAAGTTTTTCGATTTAAGCCTTTCTTATATAAACGAATAAACAAATCATATAAATCCATAAACATCCCATTAGTTTGATACTCTTGGGCAATTTTATTAAAAAAAGCAAAACCAATTTGTTTAATAATTAATAATGGAACACAAATTTGATTATCAATTGTGTGATACTGTCGATATGGAGCATTAATATTTGGTGGCACAATTGTTAAATGATTCTTTTTTGCTAAAGCAATATAATCATTTGTTTTATGTTCATCCCCAATAACATGTGTCAATAAACTAGCTAAAAACTGGGAAGGATAATTTGCTTTTAAATAGGCCATTTGATAACCTAACAATGAATATGCAACTGCATGGCTCCGATTAAACCCATAGGCAGCAAATTTATAAATTAATTCTCAAATTTCTTGTGCTATTTTTTCAACATAATGATTTTTAACAGCCTCTTCAATAAATTCAGTTTTCATTTGGCTCATAATTGATGCATCTTTTTTCCCCATTGCACGACGAAGCACATCAGCTTTAGCTAGTGAAAAATTAGCAACTTTTTGAGCAATTAGCATAACTTGCTCTTGATAAACAACAATACCATAAGTTGGTGCTAAAATTTCAGCTAGACGTTCATCAATATAGGTAACTTTTGCCAAATTTTTTTTTCGTTTAATAAACAAAGGAATATTATCTTGTGGACCAGGACGATATAACGAAGACGTTGCAACAATATCTTCTAATTGGTCTGGAGCCATATCAACTAAAACCTTCGTCATCCTTGGTGATTCTAATTGAAAAATCCCTTTTGTATCCCCTTGCGCTAATAATTGATAAGTTTTTTGGTCATTTAATGGTATGGTGTCAACATCTAATTTTACTTTTGTTTCTTGGTAAATATTATCAATCACATCATGTAAAATTGTTAAATTTCGTAATCCTAATAAATCCATTTTTAGAATTCCCAATTCTTCTAAATAATTCATTGAATATTGTGTTTGATAAATTCCATTATAGCCTTCTTTAATTGGAATAATTGTTTGTAAGCGTTGTTGTGTTAAAACAACACCTGCTGCATGGGTCCCTGTTTGACGTGGTAAACCAATAATTTTTTTTAAATGCAAAAACACCTGGGGATATTTCTTCTGATAAATTTCAAAAAGAGGATTAGCATTAATTGCTTCTTCATAATGATAATTATATTCTAATGGAACTGCTTTGCTCATTTTATCTGCTTCTTCAATTGCGATATCAAAAATTCGACAAATATCTCGAATTGCCATTTTCATCCCAATTGTCTGGAAAGTAATAATATGGGCAACATGTTCACTACCATATTTTTCAAATAAATATTCAACAACCATTTCTCGTTTATCATCTTCAAAATCAATATCAATATCTGGTAAACTTTTTCGTTCTGGATTTAAAAATCGTTCAAAAAGTAAATTATAAGCAATTGGATCAATTGTTGTAATATTTAATAAATAACTGACAAGACTACCGGCAGCGCTACCGCGGCCAGGACCAACAAAAATATTTTGTTGTTTTGCATAACGAACATAATCTCATACAATTAAAAAATAATCATTAAAACCCATTTTATTAATCACCGTTAATTCATAAGTTAATCGTTGCAGATATGTTGTTTTAGAACCATTAATTTTTTTTTGTTTTAAAGCTGTTTGACAAATTTCTTGCAAAAACTGTTGTGCGGTCTGCCCTTCTGGGGTTGGATAACGTAATAAATTATCAAAAATAGTCCCTTTATGCAAAGGAAAAACATCAATTGTCGTAATAAATGTTTTAATATTGTCAAAGTATTGTTGATAACGGGGCAGTGGTGAAACTCAACCATATAAATCTTTCATCTTACTTTCTTTAAATAAAGTTTGTGTTTTAATTGTATCAACAACTTTATAAGCAGTAAAATCTTCACTTGTAAAATATTGTACTTTATTATTTCAAATAATTTGTTCATTTGCAACTAATCCTTGCAACGATTCTAACAACGATAAATTCCCATTATTAATACCTAAATATAAATCCGTTCCAACTTTTAAAATTTTTCTTAGCGTTTGATATAACTCAGGTTGATAATTATCTGTTGTATAATTAATAATAATCTTAACATCTGTTGTTAAAAACTTACTAATTTCCTCTAATGTTACATTTTGCTTATGTTCAGCATTAATCATTATTAAAGATGAAATTTCAACTAAATTAAAATAACCATTTTGATTACGGGCAAATAAATTCATATTATAAGAAATATCATTCAAGAAAATAATAACATTTAAGCCAATAATTGGTTTAATTTTATTTTTTTGACAAAGCTGGTGAAATTCATAAACCCCAAACATATTATTATCACAAATTGCCAATGATGATAAATTAGTTGTCATAGCATAATTAAAATATTTATCAAAAGTAATTAAAGATGATAATAAACTATAACTTGTTCGAACATTTAAATGGGGAATTGTCATCATTGCTACCTCACTCTCCTATCATTGTAGCGAAAAAGAAAATAAAAACCACAATTGTGGCCTAATTTTATAATTTAATTGCAATAATAATGATCATAATTACAATTAAAAGCGCTAAGATCCCAAAAATTAAATAACCTCATAAACGGGCTTTTTTCTTTGGAACCATTTCTTTTAATAGTTCTTTTTCTAAATCAATTGCATTTTCATTATAAAAAGAATTTTGTTCTTTCTTCATATTTATTATTTTAATATCTTCATCTTTAACATCACGAATAATTGAAAATTCTTCATCAATTAATATTGTTTCTTCTAATAAGTTTGTTCGTGATTGTTCTGCTTTTTGTAATTCAGATTCATTAACTAATTGTTTTGCTACTTCTTTCTTTTTTTGAAAAAAACTAGTTTTCTTCTTCATAAATCACATCCTTACCAACCACATATGTTGTTATATTTTTTTTAATTATAACATCAATAATTTCTGTTCACATTAAATTCTTTTCTTGAAATTCTGCTTGTTTTAAACGTGGTTTTGTAACAGGATTCTTTGGAACAAATAAACTACAACAATCTTCAAACGGTAAAATTGATGTTTGATAAGTATCAATTTGTTTTGCAGTATCAATAATTTCATTTTTATCAAAACACAATACTGGCCGCAAAATCGGCAATGTAGAAACATCATTGATTGTATTAATACTTTCAATTGTTTGAGAAGCAACTTGTCCTAATGATTCTCCAGTAATAATTGCCTGACATTTTAAATCTTTAGCTAATAAATTAGCAATACGATAAAACATTCTTCGCATAATAATAATTCGATAACTAATATCAGGAATATGCATTAATTCATGTTGTAACATTGAAAAATTAACCGCATGCAATCGTTGCTGATTTTGACCAGCGTAATAATTTAATTTTTGAACTAAAGTTTTAATCTTTTGTAATGCTTCTTCTGTCGTATGTGGCGGTGTTGCAAAATGTAAATATTCAATATTCATTCCCCGTTTCATTGTTAAAAAAGCTGCAACTGGTGAATCAATTCCTCCTGATAACATTACTAATCCTCGTCCAGATATTCCAACTGGTAAACCACCAATTGTTTTAATCTTATTAACAAAAACATATGTAAATGTTCGGCGTACTTCAACATCAATTTGCAAAACTGGTTGATGAACATCAACTTTAACCTTTGTTTGTTGTAATATTTTTGGTGCTAATTGTTGCTTAATTTCCGTTGATGTCAGTGGAAAAGTCTTATCATTTCGGCGCACTTCTAATTTAAAAGTTGCTGGTTGATAATAATTTACGATATTAATTGCACAATTAGCAATTTCTGATAAATCACAAGCAACTTTTTTGGCTAATGATAACGATGATGAACCAAAAACATTTTTAACAATGTTAACAATTTCCATACTAACCGTTGCATCTAATAGTTCAATAAATAAACGATCAAATTCTTTTTTAATTTGATATTGATTTTCATATCCTGTTAATTTTGTTTTAATATTATTAACTAAAACTCTTGTAAAATCATTACGGTTTTTCCCTTTGGTTGTTAATTCTCCATAACAAATTAATATTACATCAAAATTCATTTTATACTCCATTTTCTATATTTTTCCTTGTTCTTCATGAATAATTTTTAACGCTAAAAATAATGAGCCATCATAATCACCATCGCGATAAGCAATCTGAGCATTACGTAATTGGTTATCAACATCATCATTTGTTAAAATAAATTTTTGTGCATAAACTAATGTTTCTTGTGATAATAAATCTAATAAAATATTATTTTTAATTTTTTCAAACAATTTTAAAACTTCTGTTTTCAAACGATTTAGTTTACCTGTTACTTCATCAACTTCACTAGGATTATTAACATCAAATGATATTCGTTTAATTTTTTCCAAAGATTGTCGATAATCACTAATTGCTTTTTCATATTTTGTTAATAATTTTTTATATTGTAATTGATTTAAGCGAACTTCAGCTTGTAACAAAACCACTTCTAACAAATGAATTGTTTTTCTAATTTCAGTTTCTGCAAAATTACGTTTTTCAATAATCTTTACAACATTTTCTAATGCTTCTTGGGTTACAACAGCATTTTCTAATAAATGTACTAATTTTTGATTAAAATTAACATAATCGCGACCATTACGATTAATTTCTAAGACTAAGCGGTTAGTATCATGTGTTAAATCCTTTGTTTTTCCCATTGCTTCACGATAAATGCCTTCTTCATGTGCCGTTAATGTTGATGAACTACGTAATGCCTCAATTTGTCGAGAAATTGCATTAAAACTCCGTTCAATTTTATTAATATAATCCATTACAACTTGATAATATTTTTTAAAACATGAAATAATTGCTTTTTGATGTTCAATACTTTGATCAAAATCACTAATTTGATTAATAATTTCAATTGTTTTCTTGGTTGCTTTTTTATATTGCAAATTATCAATATATTTAGAAATTAAAATTTTAGTTTCATCAATCTTTTGGGTTAATTCATCAAAACTATACTTTAATAAATCACGACTACTTTCATCTTTATTGAAAAGAACATATTTATCTTTTAATAAAGAAAGTTTATTTGGAACCAATTTTGTTAACAAGGTTTTAATTTGTGGAATATTGTCTAAAATTTCAACAAAAATAGTTAAGGAAGTAGTAATATTGGATAAAATTTGTTCTGTTTTAACAAAATCACCCGCTGTTAAATAATCTTCAAATTCATCAAACATACTTTCAATATTTCGTTCAAAATCACTAATTTTTTTAGAATCTAAAGATACATTCATTTGCAATTTAATTGCATCTTCTAACAATGAATTAAACATTTTCTTATGTGCCAAAATATAATCTCGTTGTAATAATTCAATTCGCAATTGACTGTTAATTTCATCTAATAACCGACGAGCTTCTTCTTCCAATAAAGTTAATTCTTTTAACAACGGAATAATTTTTTGTACTGCTACTTTCGGCATTTTCTTGGATGTTGTTTTATTAATTTGATATAATTTACGAAATACCTCTAAACAACTTATTAATTTTTTCTCATAAATAATTTCATACTTTGTTCGTCAGATAATCAAGTCTTTTGCATAGCGATTATTATAACGAGCAATTTCAGAAATCCGAAAAATTTTATGTTTTAACGGTAATCGTTTTAAAATATCAAATTTTTGTAAAACTTTAATTTCAATTGTTTTTAAATAACGCTTTTGCCCTCACAATACTAATGTTATTATTAATAGTAACAAGCAGACAAAAAATAAAATTAATAATGTTAATTTAATTGGATTATTAATAATATTTTCCATTTTGCCTAGCCCCCAATCATTACTATATATCAATTGAATTATAGCACTTGCAAAAGATATTACATTAAAAATTAGAAAAAAAATATTGAATTATCCTTGATTTTATTATACAATATTCCCTAGACAACACAGAGAAGCAGCAGAATTGCATAGTAATGTTCTTAGTTTTTTATTAATTAAGATTTAGTGTTAAAGTAACCCTAGCTGTTAGGGCGAAGCAAAAAACTTCCTTTATTAGAGCAATTCAATGAATCTTTTTGTATGTCATAATGATATATAGGAGGTTTTTTTAATGGCACGTTATCGTGGAAGTATATTTAAAAAAGCAAGAAGATACGGTTTTAGTATCTTAGAAAACGACAAAGAATTTTCAAAAGGGAAAAAAAGAACAACACCACCTGGTCAACATGGACAACGTCGTTCAAAATTATCAAACTATGGATTACAATTACATGAAAAACAAAAAGTTTGTTATATGTATGGTTTAACAGAACGTCAATTCCGTAACACTTACAGTAAATCAAAAAAAATGAAAGGGATTGCCGGAACAAACTTCTTAATTATGTTAGAATCACGTTTAGATAACATTGTGCATCGTATGGGACTATTACAAACAAGAGCAGGAGCTCGTCAATTAGTAAATCACGCTCATATTCTTGTTAATGGGAAGAAAGTTGATATTCCATCGTATAATTGTAAACCTGGTGATGTGATTAGTGTAAAAGAAAGTTCACAAAAAAATGTTAAAATTTTAGAAAGTTTAGATAGTCAAGTTAGTACATTAGAATTTGTTAAATTTGATAAAACTAAAATGACAGGAACATATGTTCGTTTCCCTCTTCGTGAAGAACTAAATAGTAATATTAATGAAGCACTAATTGTTGAATGATACAACCGTTTAGTTTAAAAAACATCTCAAAAGAAATGTTTTTTTATTTATTAAAGTTTTACATATTAGCTTATTACTTCTATTTTTTTCAATCTTTTATAGATTTGTTTATTTTTATCATTACTTCACAAACCATATTTAGTATTAAAAGATTTTAGTAAAGCATAATCAAAATTAAGATTTACTAGTTGTTTGATGCATTTAAAATAATCATTTTTAAGTGGCAAAATAATTTCTGTCACTTTTTGTTTTCAAGCTTGTTTATAAACAATTCCACTATAAATATCATTTAATTCAGGAACAATATAATTATAGATTCCGCCTACCCCACAGGTTTCACCCGGATTTTGGGCTGGATTTGGATATTCAACAATTTTAATATGTAAAACTAAATGTTCT
>NZ_RXFY01000028.1:0-11463 GCF_044714355.1 Spiroplasma sp. ald
AAAATAACTAGGTTATGCAAGAAGTCTATTAATTAAAATAATAAACTTATCAAAAGTAGTAGTAATTTGGTCTTCTTGTCCATAAATTCGATAAGTAATCATTTTTTTATCCCGTTCTTGGTCACCAATCACAATTTGATATGGAATTTTAGCAACTTGTGCTTCTCGAATTTTATAACTTAAACGCTCATCACGATCATCAATCATTGTACGTAATTTTAACTTTTTAAATTGCTGATGTAATTCATTAACATATTCCAAATGATGCTCATTATTAACTGGGATTATGACAATTTGTTTTGGAGCTAATCAAAATGGTAAAACCCCTTTTGTTTTTTCTAATAAAATTGCGATAAAACGTTCATAAGTTCCAATTAAACCACGATGTAACATTACTGGTCTTGCTTTTGCTCCTGTTGCATCAATATAACTTAAATTAAATTTTTTTGGTAATAAAAAATCAAATTGTAGAGTTGAAACAGTAATTTCATGGTTTAATGCTGTCTTAATTTGAATGTCTAACTTTGGTCCATAAAACGATGCTTCGCCAATCATTGGCACATATGGAATTTTTAAATCATCTAATGCTTCTTGTAGCATTTGTTCAGCATGATTTCACATTTGATCATCATCATAATATTTTTCCTTATTTGCTGGATCACGTAATGACAATGAATAATAATCAACAGTAATTTTTAAATCTGTTAAAACTTCATTAATTAATTTAAAACAACGTTTAAATTCTTCTTTTAACTGGTCATGACGTAAAAAGATGTGTGAATCAGTTAATTGCATCATTCGTACTCGCTCGAGTCCTGTTAAGCTTCCCGATGTCTCATAACGATGTAAAATGGCATGCTCAGCAATCCGTAATGGTAATTCACGATAACTACGTTGTTTATAATTATAGACAGCAATATGGTGCGGACATGCCATTGGCCGTAAAACACTAATTTCATTATCTTGTGCCATTGGTGCAAACATATTTTCTTGATAATGATCCCAATGACCAGAAATTTTATACATTTCACTAGTTCCAATAACTGGTGTATCAACCTCAATAAAATCATATTCTCATTCTTTTTCTCGGATATATTCTTGTAGTACTTTTTTTAATGCCATTCCATTTGGTAACCAAATTGGTAAACCAGGCCCAACTAATTTATCAAAAGTAAAGATTTCTAAATCTTTTCCAATTTTACGATGATCGCGTTCTTTTCGCTCTTCATATGCTAATAATATTTGTTCAAATAATTCACGCGAAAAATGTGAACTTCCAGTTAATCGTTGCAACATTTTATTTTTAGCATCATCTTGTCAATACGCTCCTGCTAAACTTCAAAGTTTTAATACTTTAATATGTTTTAAAGTTGTAACTGGATAAGTATTTGGCAAATATAATTCATTGCCAAGTAAGTATCCGGCTTGTTCTGCCCCTGTTTCTAGACAAAAAGTTAATAAATAAGGATTATCCCTATATCATTTTTTTGCATCGGTCAGAGTCCCTAAAACAGGTGTAATAGCAAGATTATTATTAATTAATTTTGTTACTTCCTGTTCTAAAGCACTAAGATCAGTTTCTTTTAAATGTGGTTCAACATCAAAGTCAATTAAAAAGGTATCATCTTGTACCACAATTTTAGCAATTTTAGCGGTTGGATATAAATTAGTAATTGCTTTTGCTACTATTAATGCTGTTGTATTATGCAAAATTGATAAGGCTAGTGGTGATTTATCAGTAATAATTTCTAATGGCCCATCAGTTGTTACTAAATAGTCTAAACTACGAATTTGACCAGCAAAAACCCCACCAAAGGCAGCTTTCCCTAGACTTGATGCAATACTGCTGGCAATAGCATGAATTGTTTGTGGACTTTTAAATTCACGAACTTGCCCATCTGGTAATGTAATTTTAATCATTTGTAATCTTCCTTTCCTAAAAATAAAACTCGCTCCCAATAATTATTAAAACAATAATACTAGGAGCGAGTTCTTCGCGGTACCATCCTAATTAAATTAGGATTTAACCTAATTTATCTTTCACACTTAATAACGAAAAGTGCTTAAACGTAAACTAACCGTTGTTACTAGTAATCTAATCGTTCTTTTATTAAGCTTCCATCATCCTTAACTTGCTGAGAAAAGAGGAAGATTAGACCATGGGTAACTAGTTTAATTATTTAATTGTAATTTCTTTAATTTCTTCGTTGCGCGCAAATAAAATTGTTGAACCAATTTTTGCTCCTCATTTTTTTGCAACTTCACAAATTGCTTTTTCATCTGTTTTAAATGCTTCATAATTATCAACTTTATTCATAAAAATTGAATGCCATGATCCAAAGGCAGTATACAATTCTGGCAGTGGACTAACTCCTAAAATTACTACATTCGGGCGGAATTTTGAAATTGTTTTTAATAATTCTCCGGTGTTTGAAACAACAACAGCATATTCATATTTTCCATCTTTACATTTATTTTCTAATTTTTTAGCAATATCAGCGCGTGGTCCTGTTGTTGAATTCATAGCATCTTCTAATTGCTTTTCATAATATAATTTTGAATAAAATTCATGCTCTGCTCGTTTATTAATCATTGCCATTGTATGAACAGTAATAAATGGATAGTCACCATTTGCTGATTCACCTGATAACATTGTTGCATCAGATCCTAATTCTGTTGCAAAATAAACATCAGTAACTTCTGCTCGTGTCGGCGATGGATTTTCTGTCATTGTTTCTAACATTTGTGTTGCAACAATAACAATTTTTCCTGCTTCACGACATTTACGAATAATAATTTTTTCTCAATATGGAACATCATAATAAGGAATTTCTAAACCTAAATCTCCCCGTGCAACCATAATTCCATCCGATGCGGCAATAATTTCATCAATATTATTAATTCCAATTTGTGATTCAATTTTAGCAATAATTTGAACATGTTCAGCTTTACACTCTTTTAATAATTTTCGAATTTCTTTGATATTACCAGCTGTGTTAACAAATGATGCTGCAATATAATCAATTCCTTGTTCAACTCCAAATTTAATATCATTAATATCTTTTTCAGCTAAAAATGGTAATGTAAAGTCGACCCCCGGTAAATTAATTCGTTTATTTGTTTTAACAATATGATGGTTGAAAGCTTTTGTTTTAATAATTCCTGGCTTAACACCAGTAACATTTAACTGTAATTTCCCATCATCAACTAATACTACGTCACCAACTTTTAAGTCTTGTGACATATCATATGAAACAGTAATTTCCGTTCCAGTTCCTTCACGGCTTTGATATTCCTTTGGTAATGAATAAATTGTAACTGTTGCACCAGCAACAATTTCTTGCTTCCCATCTTTCATTATTCCAACACGAATTTCTGGACCTTTCGTATCTAATAATACTGAAATTGGTTTACCAATTTTAGCACTAACTTCTCGTGCTCACACAATTCGTGCTCCTTGTTCAGCATGATCTCCATGTGAAAAGTTTAAGCGAATTGTGGTCATTCCTGCTTTAAACAGTTCTTCAAGGGCTCTCGCTGAATGGGTACTTGGCCCAATTGTTGTAATAATTTTTGTTCTTTTCATTTTCTCGTTAATATTAAAGTTATCCATTCTCTTGACAATCTCCTTCTAAAAATATTTTACCACCTTATTTTATCGTAAAATTATGATTTTTGATAAATATTCTGATTTAATTCATCAAATTTAGCTCAAATTTCTTTCCGTGATGGTCGTGGAATACTTAATGCTTCCATAATTGGACGAGCAATAATTTGATCACCGTGATTGCCAATTGCTAAACCACCTGCTCCCGCAATAATTTGTTCAACAGCAAATTGTGCCATTTGAAAAGCACGATAACGCTCCATTGCCGTTGGATTACCACCTCGTTGAGTATGTCCTAAAACTGTCGCACGGGTAATATAACCACTTTTACTTTCAACTAATTTTGCTAATTTATGCACATCGGGATAAATCATTTCACTAACAACAATAATAACACTTCGTTTTTGTGTTTGATGTAATGTTGCAACCCGTTCAGCAATTTCTGTCTCAGATAAAGCAGCTTCGTTAATTGAAATAATATCTGCTCCACCAGCAATTCCAGCATATAAAGCAATATCACCACAGGCATGACCCATTACTTCCACAATTGAACAACGATTATGTGATTGCATTGTATCACGCAAGCGATCAATTGCTTCAACAACAATATTAATGGCAGTATCAAAACCAATCGTATAATCTGATGAAGTGATATCATTATCAATTGTTCCTGGTAAAGCAATACAATTAATTCCCATCTCTGTTAACCGTTGCGCTCCTTGATAACTTCCATCACCACCAATAACTACTAATGCTGCAATTCCTTGTTTTTTTAAATTAGCAACAGCTTTTTGTCGTACCTTTGGGTCTTTAAATTCCGGTAAGCGTGCACTACCAATCACAGTCCCCCCTAAACGCATAATACTATCCGCAAAATTATTATCAACAACTTCCATTCAATTATTAATTAATCCTAAATAACCATCACGAATAATATATGTTTCTAATCCTTTAGCATGTGCTGTTTTAATAACCCCTGCAATTGCCGCATTCATTCCTTGTGAATCACCACCAGATGTTAAAATTCCAATTTTTTTAAGCATGCTTTTTCTCCTTCTCTTTTGTTTTTTTTCATCTTGTTTATATTAATTTTAGTTGATATTCTAAGATTGTAAAGATTTTTTTAACTAAAAAGCATAAAAAAAAACACTTTGTAAGTGTTTTTTTATTTTGTTCCAAATAAGAAAAAGTAATTCTTATTTATCTACAGTTGTTAATTTTACATTGAATCTAAATTTACCAGTAATTTTTGCTGAACTATCCTTTGCTTTAACTGTTACTTCAACAGTTTTCTCTGCTGAATAGTCTCCCTCTTCACCAGTATTTGTAATTTCAAATTCACTTTTTTCTACACCTGGTGCTTTCGCTAGTATAGCTTCTAAAACAGCTTGTTCAAGAGCTATATTTTTATTAACTGTTTTTAATTCATTTTCTGTAACTTTTTGTCGATCGTCTACTGTAATTTTTACAGTTTGATCAGGCACTGTTACATCTGAAATATCTGCTTTTGTTACTTCACCATATTTTGGTAAAGTTACTTTAATATATCCTGATTTACCAATAACAACGGTTTTATCTTTTGCTGGAGTAATTTGAACATATACATCAACTTTACCTGCTTTTAAATTAACAGTCTCTTCTAATGCTTTACCTTTGTTGTCTGCATAAAGTTCATATAAAAAGTCAGTTGCTTGTGCTGTTTTTACAACACCTTGTACTGCTTTTAAAACATTAGGATCTAATGCTTTTTTAATATCACTAATTTTTGCATCTTTTGGTTCTACAGTTACAGGTGCTGCAATTGTTTTAACTCTTGATAAGTTGTTACTTTCAGTTTTGTTACATGCGATTACTGATGTTGTCCCTACAGCTGATACACCAAAAACTGCTAAAATCGATAAAAGTCTCTTCATTTCTTATATTTCCTTTCTCTATTAAGTAGTGTTTTTATAAAAGCAAATGTAATTAAAATTACATTGAATATATAAGAGAAAAATAGTATTAATAATAATTATTAATTGCTTCTAACCCTACTTTATACAATTTATATCTTTCTTTTTATTTCCCTTATAAAAACAATTATACAATAAATATTTTTAAAGACAATAAATATTTCTTAAAAGAAAAAAATTTTTCAAATAAATTGTTTAATCTTTTTCTGTATTTTTAGCTTCTTTTGATTCAGAAACCGGTTCTTCGCTTACTTGTTGTTCACTAACTTTTAATTCTGGTTTGGTCTGTTCTGGAACAAATGGCATAATTTCTTGATTTAATAAATTAACATTATTAATCATAAATTGCCCTGCTTGACTTGCTAATGAAAAACGACATTTCTTTTTACTACGGGTTCCTTCGGTATGATAAATTACTAATTGATTTATTTTATCATTGCGTTCAACACGAGTAATTTTTCGAATTAAAATTCGCTCCCCTAAAAAAGCAATTTCCTTTTCATCAATTCCAACAGCAATTAGTTGTAAAAATAAGAAAATATAAACTCCTACCCCAACTGTCAAGCCAAAAACTAACACAATCATAATAATTAATGGTGCAGTTGTTGAGAAATCAATAACAAACTGGAATAAAAATCCAAGAATAACAACTGGTAAATTAATTCCTAACACTGTAAATAAAATAATTAAAATTTTTTTATTAATAAAACGTGCTTTAAATTCTCGTTTTGTAAAACTAATTAAATAACCAATAATTGATAAACTAACTGCAACAAATAAAAATGCTGCCATCGAGATTGCAATTATTGTTCCTTTTTCAGTATTTTCCATTTTTAGGCTTTCCTTTCTATCACAATGATTCTTATTTGCGAACTTGTGCCATTACTTCTGAAGCAAAATCAATTTCTTCTTTTTCAATTCCTTCGCCAACTTCATAACGAATCATATCAACAACATGAACATTATTTGCTTTTATAACATCACTAATTTTTTGATCAGGATTAACAACAAAAACTTGGTCTAAAAATGATATTTCTGCTAATTGTTTATTTAAACGCCCTTCAACCATTTTTTCTAAAATATTATCTGGTTTTCCAGCATTTTTTGGATCATTTTTTGCTTCAGCCGTTAAAATTGCTTTTTCACTATTTAAAAAATCCGTTGAAATATCATCACGTGAAATAAATTGTGGACGCATTGCCGAAACATGCATTGCTAATTGTTTTCCAATTGTTTCATCAATTTTACCACTAAAAGTTAAAACAGTTGCAATGCGATTATTAGAATGTAAATAAAATCCCATTGATTGATCTGCTTTTAAATGAATTATTTTAAAACGACGTAAGGTAATCTTTTCACCAATTGTTGCAATAGCATGAACAATAACAGTTTCTAATGATTCACCATTAACTGATATTTTTAATGCATCTTCCACAGTTTTCGGTTCATTATTAATTAAAGTTTCTCCTACGGTTGCCATTAAATCTAAAAATTGCTTATTTTTTGCAACAAAATCGGTTTCTGAATTAACTTCGAAAATAACTGTTTTATCACCTTTAGTTACTAAACCAACTAATCCTTCAGCAGCAACTCGATCAGATTTTTTGGCCGCTTTGGTAATTCCTTTTTCACGCAACCATGTAATTGCTTCTTCAATCTTTCCATCAGTAGCTTCTAATGCTTTTTTACAATCTAGCATTCCGACTCCTGTTCTATCTCTTAATTTTTTTACTAATTGTGCAGTAACTGCCATTCTAATTCTCCTTTCAAATTTAAGGGTGCTTGTATTGAAACTAACCAGTTAATACAATTTAATTTTTATGTTATTTTTTTACTATTTTATTATCAACAATTGTTAAATGTTTACTTAATTCACTAAACATTTTAGCTTTTTTTGCTTTTGGTAAGGCAAATCCTTCACTAAGAATTTCTAATTCATCAACTTTTAATTTTGATAATGTTTTTTCTAAATCATTATCAACTACATTAATTGTATCGAAATTAAAACTTGGTGGTGGAAATGGAACTGGTTCTTCTTTAACTGCGACAGGTTCTGCTACAGCAGGTGCCTCTTCTTTTCTTGAAGGTTGTACTTTATGTGCCGAATATGTTTCTTTTCCACGTTCATTTCTTCCACTCATTCTTCGATTATCATATTGCCCACCACGTGAATTACGATTGTCATCACCATCACGGCGCGTAAATTCATTTGGTTTAAATTGAGGTTCTCGCATTTTAATTCCCATTGCATCACCATATAAATCAGCAATATGATGAGTAATAATTGCAATTGAGCGTGAAGTATCATCATTTGCTGGAATAATATAGTCAATTGGGTCAGGGTCAACATTTGTATCACAAATAGCAATCACTGGAATTCGTAATTTGCGTGCTTCCCGAACGGCAATATGTTCCTCTTTTGGATCAACCACAAATAATGCTTGTGGTAATTCTTTCATTCCTTTAATTCCACCTAAGAATTTTTCTAATTTATCTTTTTCTTTTTTAATTAACATTTGTTCTTTTTTTGGTAATAATTTTAATTCCCCATTTTTTTCTTGGCGTTCAATATTTCATAATCTTTTAACACGTAAATGAATTGTTTTTAAGTTTGTTAATGTTCCACCTAATCAACGTTGATTAACATAAAAACATTCGCAACGTTCCGCTGCATCCTTAACAATCCACTTGGCTTGTTTTTTTGTTCCAACAAATAAGATTTTTCCCTTACGTGCAGCAATACTTGCCATTAATTTTTTAACATCTTCTAATCTTCATAATGTTTGTTGTAGATCAATAATGTGAATCTTATTCTTTTCACCATAAATGTATGGTTTCATTTTTGGATTTCATCGTTTTGTTTGATGCCCAAATTGAGCACCAGCTTCTCATAACATTTCTCTTGTTAATTCTTTTGCCATATTTCTATTTAATTCTCCTTTTCGTTAAAACACCCATTTATTTCTAACATTTACCACTATCTTATTAAAACAAATAGCACTGGGCAAATGAATCCATAAATGTGTATTGTATATCATTAATTTTATTGAATACAAGCAATAAAATTATAACATATTTTGTTTTAAACAAACAAATAAAAATGTTATTTATCAAAGATAAATAACATTTTTGGCTGTTCATTTGAATTCTGTTCATTCTTCTATTATTGTGTTTTAATTAAAAATTGTTTGTTTTTCAAGGTTTCATAATTTTTAATAAATTAAAAATAAGTAAATCAAAAACAAATATTTTTAATTCAACATTTTTAATGTCCAATGGTTCGGATTAATTTCTTCCTTTGAAAAATTAATTAATGGTAAATTCGGATTAAGTTGTTGCAATGTTAAAATTTTAATTAAATCTAAATTTTCAATTTGATGAATCTCATCTCTTGAGCGAGTTAACATTTGCTGCAAATATAATACCAAAATAAATAAGGCAAATAAATCTACAATTAATGTTGTAATAGAATAAATTTGTTGGAACAATTGACGCAATTTAATATTTTCTTCCAATATTATTGGAATTGATAATTTTGAAGTATTATTAATTAATAATATTGAAAAGAATTAAAATAATAGCAAAACGAATAACATTGCTTTTTTCATCTTGACGGGTTAAAAGACCACATAATTGTAAACTAGCAATAAAAATCGTTATTACTAAAATAGTTAAAATAATAAATAATTCTTTATCATAACGAAGATTTACATCATTAAAATTATTAAGAATAACTGGTCCAATAATAACAAATGGTGAAGCATAAACAATATATAACAAAAGTGAAATTAAACGCCGACTATTGAAAATCATAGCTAGGGTAATCGTTAATTGTACATATGAATATCCTGTTAATAATATTAGATAATAACTTGGATCAATTGAATAATCTGGTACTAACACTAAATTTCAAATTAATTTACTAAAGAAAAAGGTACTAATTCCCCCAATAACTGAAACACAATTTAGTAAACTACGTGAAGCACTAATTTTTTTACTTTTATAATGTAAAAAAGTTCATGATGAAAGAATTGTAAATAAAAAAAGGCAGCAAAAATAAACATTCATAAAAAGAACTTAAAGACACTATCACTGACATATCTATTTTCAAGAATTCATTGACGAATAAAAGGGTTACTACAAAAGTCTTTAAATAAAATATCATCAAATGAATAATTCATTAATGTTTTCTCCCTTTTTTTGTAAATTTCTTCACTATCATTATACTCTACTTTTGCAGAAAAAAAAAGAAAAACAATTATTAAAAAGTTGAAAAAATGGCAAAGCCAACGCTATACTCTCGCTCATGACTAATTGAAACATGAACAAGTTCATTTTGTTCTAATGAAAGTCCTTCAACATGAAGGTTATTATCATCTTTTAAACAAATTGTTACTTGGTTTAAAATTAACTTACTTTCTAATGCTTTAACTAAAGCTTCTTTTACCGCTCATCGTCCTGCTAAAAATTGTCGTTGAGCATTTTTATCAAAAAAAGTTGCATATTGTTTTATTTCAGCTGGACTTAATACTTTTTGAATGAATTCTGTCGATAATTTAATTCGTTTATTTTGAATAATATCAATACCAACATTTTTAATCATAATTTTTTCCTCCGTTTGATAACTTACTAATATTTTAACAAAAAAGGTTAAAAAACGATATAATAATTTTATAAAAGAAAATAATGAGGGCCATCATATGAATAATATCAGTTTTAAGAAAGTTGATTCCACAATTATTAAAGCAATTATTACTACTTATCAAAATTATGCAATTCATAATACAGATTCCAATAAAACTAATGTTTTTAATAAAAATGGGATTATTATTACAATTTATAAAACAAATAGTGTTTTGTTTCAAGGCTATCAAGCTGAAAAAGAAGCAAAACGTTTTTTTCCAACCTTAATGAGTCCTTTACCAAATAAAAATGTTTCTATTCCAATGACATATTTTCAAAAAAATGTGATTGGTAACGATGAAGTTGGTGTTGGCGATATTTTTGGCCCGCTAGTTGTTACTTCTTCTTATCTTCCGCTTGCAACTTTTAATGAATTAGCAAAGTTACCAATTAAGGATAGTAAAAAGATGACAAAACAGCAGATTTTAAGTTTAGCCCCA
This sequence comes from Spiroplasma sp. ald, assembly GCF_044714355.1. NCBI lineage: Bacteria > Bacillati > Mycoplasmatota > Mollicutes > Entomoplasmatales > Spiroplasmataceae > Spiroplasma > Spiroplasma sp. ald. The sequence continues at coordinate 10,683 of NZ_RXFY01000028.1, forward strand.
ATAATTAAAAAAATGGTCAAAAGTGTTACTATTATTATTAATAATGAACTTTATAACAAATGATATGCTAAATATCAAAACGCTCATATTATTAAAACCTTAGCGCATAATCAAGCTTTAGTCCAATTATTAGCAAAACATCAGTTGAATAATAAAACAATTTTTATTGACCAATTTGTTAACCAAACAAAATATTTTGAATATTTACAAAAAACTAAAACAAGTACAATTATCAAAGATAACCTTGTTTTTATTACTAAAGGAGAAGAAAAATCATTAGCCATTGCTTGTAGCGCGATTTTAAGTCGTGCCGCCTTTCTAATTAAAATTAATGAACTTGCAACAAAATATCATTTATCGTTTCCCTTAGGGGCTAGTGAAGATGTTAAAGCACTAGCACGTAAATATAAAAAACTGCTTCCAGCAACTACTTACACTCAATTTTTAAAAGAACATTTTAATTTAACAAAAAAATAATCCTTCTAGAAAGATTATTTTTCATCTTCATCAAAAGCAATTATTTCATTGTGTAGAATAAACGATGAAATAGGACAAAAAAATCAACCCTTATTGGGTTGATTTTTTTATTTAAAAATTAACTCTAAAAAATAATTTGAAAGTGAGGTAATGATAATTCAACAACAACAAATATGTGATGTTAATGATTGTTATAAAGTAATATCATTCATTACCCAAGAATTTTTATCAAATAAAGTTTTATGAACTTGTGAAAAACATAAATATTTATTGAATAAAGTAAAAGATAAAAAACAAAAGCGGT
>NZ_RXFY01000029.1:0-8940 GCF_044714355.1 Spiroplasma sp. ald
TAAATTATTAATTTTAGATTTTTAACAAAAATCATTTTTCGTGGTGCTGAAATAACTACATAATTTAAAAAAATTATCCCATAATTAAGTTTAGTATCGGTTTGTATTAATACTTAAAGGAATTACAAAAGTGGGTGACATAATTGTTAAAATTCTAATTAAACTATTAACTAAATTTTCAATTCATTGCTTTGCTTCATCAATTGTTAAAAAGTATTTAGTTAATTTTAAATATTTAACTTCAACTGTTTCTTTTAAAAAAGTTAAATATTTTTTAACTAATGTTGTAATATAAGTATTAATATCAGTTGGTGTTTTATATCGATATTCAATTTCAATTGTTGATTGCTCACGCTTATATTTATATTCAAAAATTTGTGTATCAGATAAAATTATAATTGGATTATAAATCGTCATATAAATAAAGAAAGTTTTTAAATCATAAATATTAATTTTGCCTTCTTCAATGCTGGTAATAGTTGAATTAAATCAATCACTATAGATTTCTTCAATATTTGTTGAACTAGTATAAGGCCAGGCAATACCGCTATTATTATTTAGTAATTGATTTCAAGGTTTATCAATGTTAATGTAACCAGACGAAGTCAAAATTTGTTGAATAAATCAATATGAGAAATATGGTTCATTAATTGTTTTGTCAGAATTAAAAACTGCTCCAAAAATTGGTTGATCAGTTTTTGACGTATAAGTTCAATTTGCCAAAGCTTGGCGAATTCGTACATCAATTGTTGAACAACTTACAACTGAATTAATTGCTGGAGTTATAAAAGTTAGTGCTGTTAAAAATGATAATACTTTTTTCATTATTACCTTACCTTATTATTATAATTTTATCATTTTTCTAAAAATTATAATAAAAAAATAGATAGGTAGTTTTAAACTTATCTATTTTTTTTGTTTTCTTCAATTAAGTCGGTTCTAATTTTTTTCTCATAAGCAATACATCCATCAATAACAGATGTTTCTGCGTTTTTAGCTACACGAACAGGAATTTGGAAATAATCTGATAGAAATTCTTTAATTCCGGCAATTTGACCACATCCTCCAGTAACTAAAATTCCATTAGCAACAGCATCACCAGCTAACTCAGCTAGAGTTTTTTCTAAAACTTCGGTTATTAATTGTGTAATTGATGAAAAAATACTTATTAATAATTTCCTAATTTCTGAATCTAAAATTTCTGCTTCTTTTGGCATTCCTGTTACAACATTACGACCGAAAATAATCATTTTTTTATTTTCTTTTGTTTTGTATAATGAACCAATTTGTTTTTTAATTTGTTCAGCAGTAACAACACCAATTGAAATAGTATGCTTCGCACGAATGTATTTTAAGATTTCTTCATCAATATAATTCCCAGCAGTTTTAATTGATTTACTTTCAACAATTCCACCAGCTGAGATAATAGCACAACTTGATTTTCCACCACCAATGTCTAAAATAAAAGTTCCTTTTGGTGCAAAAATATTTTCACCCGCTCCTAAGGCAGCCATTAATGAATCTTCCTCGATTTTTACAAAGTCAGCACCAATATTTTTACACATCTTGATTATTGCTTGTTTTTCTAAGTCTGTAACATTTTTGGGACATGCAATTAAAACAATAGCATTTTTTCATAAATCAGTTACTTTTGCTTTTTTCCCTATTTGTTGAATAAATTCTTCTGCAATAGTTAAATCCGTAACTGCTCCATTACGTAATGGTGAGTAAATTTCAATTTTATCGTGTGTTTTGCCAATTAACTTTTTAGCATCATCACCTAATGCTATTAGTTTCTTAGTTCCGATTTCATATGCCATTACTGATGCTTCATTAAAAATAATGCCTCTCCCAGCAACATAAGCAATCGAATTAGTAGTTCCTAAATCGATAGCAATGAATTTCCGGGGTGCTTTTGGCGAAATGTTAAATGTATTTTTCAATACGTCTGATATTGCCATCTTTAAAATGTCTCCTTCCGTTTATTGCTTCGTTAAAAAACATAGCAATAATAATAACATAATAATTTTCTTAAATATTAAACCCTTTATTTGTTATAAAACATTCAATATCAAGTAACTTTATTATATAAAATCTGGTATAATTTGCAATTAAAAATGATAATTTCAAGTTTCTTTTTTCTTTTTTAAAAATTTTAGTTATTTTTTTATGTTATTAGTTCTTTGGAAAATAAAAAAAGTATATTTTAAAAATATACTTTTTATGAAATTTTGTATTCATTTGCATCAAGTAATTGAATTCTTTCAATTACAGCACCTAAATTTTTTTCATAAGTTTTAGCACCATCAATTACACACATTAATGGATCATTTGCAGCTTTTACTTTTAATTGGAAAATTGATTCAAAATATTTTACAATTCCACGAATTAAAGCTCCTCCTCCACAGATGGTAATACCATTTCTAATAACATCACCAGCTAATTCTGGTGGTGTTTGTTCTAATATTTCTACTAATAAGTCTGTAATTCTTGAAAAAGGGGCTAATAAAACGTTTTTAATTTCTTCAGGTTTAATTAATACTTCTCGTGGTAATCCCGTAATAATATCACGACCAAAGGCACGAACTGGTTTTTCATTAATTATTTTAACTAATGCACCAATTTCTTTTTTAATTTGTTCAGCCGTTCTAATTCCGACTAGCACATTGTATTCAGCACGAATATATTTTTGAATTTCTTGATCTAAGTGTTTTCCTGCAACTTTAACTGATTTTGAAATTACAATATCACCAGCTGAAATAATTGCAATATCTGTTGTTCCCCCACCAATATCAATTACTAAATTTCCTTGTGCTAGACCAATATTAATGCCAGCTCCTAATGCTGCTAGTTTAACTTCTTCTTCTACTAAAACGTGACTTGCTCCCATATCTTTTGCAATAGCTTTTAAAGCACCACGTTCTAATTCGGTAACTCTACTTGGGCATGCCAATATTACTAGTGAATTTTTTCAAATTCCTGATAATTTTAATCTACTAAAAATGTGTTTTAACAAATCTTGAGCCGCTTCCATATCGGAGATAACTCCGTCTACTAATGGTGTTACCATTCTAATATGATCATGCGTTTTTCCAACCATTTTGTATGCTTCATTTCCTAAGGCAATTAATGAGTTACTTAAAGTGTCATATGCCATCATCGAAGGTTCGTTATAAACAATTCCCTGACCTGATACATAGGCTACTGTGTTAGCTGTCCCTAAGTCTAATGCTAAAAACGAGTAGTCTTTTCCAAATTTATAATTAGCCATATTTCTTTTTGCCTCCTACTCCTATATTTAAAATTTATGATTATTTTAATATAACAGTTTAGTATAATTATACTATAAAATCAGAATAAGTAAATGAAAAAGGTGTTTATCGGGGAGTGAAGGCTAAAATGGGAGTATTTGTGATTGTTGAAGGTAAGACAGATTCAACAAAGTTAAAAAGTATTTTTCCTAATATTAAAACAATTGAAACTAGCGGTAGTGGGATTACAAAAGAAAAATTAGCATTGATCAAAAAAATTAGTTTAAATAATAAAGTAATTATTTTTACTGATCCTGATTATCCTGGACAAAAATTACGTCAAATTATTAGTGATTATTTAGAAAACAACTGCATGCATGCTTTTATAAGTAAGAATAATGCAACCAAGGGTAAAAAAGTTGGAATTGCTGAGGCATCTGAAGATGCAATTAAAAATAGTATTAATAATTTAATTAGTTTTTCAAACCAGCCAGTTGATAATTTACAATGAAGTGATTATATTAATTTAGTTGATTCAAAAGTAAAACGCGAAAAAATTATTAAGTACTATAACTTAATGCCAACTAATAATAAAACAACATTTAAATGACTAAATTATATGAATGTTAAAAAACAAGATTTAATTGATATTTTAAAGGAGAAATAATGAAGAAACAAAACCAAGAAATGCGTGCCGAAGAAATAATAGCTAAAAAGAGTAAGGGACAAAACTTTTTAACAAATCCTCATTTTATTAATTTAATTGTTGATAGTGCATTTGATTTACCAAACACAAATATTTTAGAAATTGGTCCAGGAATGGGTGCTTTGACGAGTTCTATTTTATTAAAAGCAAACAAACTTGTTTGTGTTGAAATTGATTCAACTTTAATAGAATATTTAACATTAAAATTTAAAGATCAGGGTTTAACTGTTCTCCAGGCAGATATTTTAACCATTGATTTAGAAAAATTATTTTTAACAGAATTTTTAGATAATAATCCAATTAGTATTATTTCCAATATTCCTTATTATATTACTTCACCAATTATTTTTAAATTATTAAAAATAAATAATCCAAAAGTAAAAGAAATTATTTTAATGATGCAAAAAGAGGTAGGTGAACGAATTATGGCTCAGTCAAATTCAAAAAACTATAGTAGTCTTTCTGTTGTTTGTCAATTTTATAGTGACATTGAAAAAGTTTCCTTAGTTGGTCGTAATAATTTTGTTCCAGTACCAAAAGTTGATAGTATTATTTTAAAATTTAAATTGAATAAAAAATATTCTTTATTAATAAATGATGAAGAATTTATTAGATTTATTCGAATGATGTTTGCAACAAAGCGAAAAACAATTTTAAATAACTTAGCAATTATTATTAATAATAAAATTTTAGCCGAAGATATTTTGGTAAGATTAAACTATGCATTAAATTTACGTTCAGAAAATTTAAGTTTAAATGATTTTTATCTTTTATATAATGAAATTAAACAAACTAAGGGAGAACTATAAAAATGAAAATTAGATCATATGGTAAGTTTAATTTAACTTTAGAGGTTTTTCACAAACATAAATTTAAAAAAATGCACCATATTAAAAGTATTATTTTTCCTTATAAGGAAAAATATGATTTTGTTGAGTTATTGCCTTATCAAGGTAAACAAACAATTTTTACTTGTAATAAAAAAGAACTAGATTCAAATAATAATACTATTTTGGAAGCATATCATAAATTTGTTGTTATGTTCCCTAAGTTTAAATCAACTCCAGTTCATATTAATTTAATTAAAAATACAACTATTGGTTCTGGTCTTGGTTATTCTGCTAGTAATGCTGTTGCAATGATTAAACTTATTTGTCATTTTTTTAATATTAATTATTATTCTTGGAAAATTAAAAAGTTAATTCAAAGTCTTAGTTCCGATGCTTTATTTTTTTATTTAGAAAAACCAGCAATAATCTCTGGTTATGGTCATAAAATTAAGTATTTAACAATGCATCAAATTAATAAGTATAAAATCCCAAATCTTAAAATTATTGATTCAAAAATATCATCAATCACAAAAGAGGTTTATCAAAAATTTGACCATAATTATCAATACTATAAAACAAAAAAAATAATTAATAATCTTTATTTTAATATGTTACAACAGCCCGCTTTTAAAATTAATCCAGAGTTAAAAAAATTTTATCTTATACTAAAGCAAGAATATTCAAATGTAATGCTTTCTGGTAGTGGCGGTGCTTTTTTGGCTTGATAATTTAGTTTTAAAGTATATTTTAAAATTAAATTAGGCTATAATTGAACATAAATGAGGAGATTGTAAAATGAAAAAAGTATTGTTAATTGATGGAAATTCTTTGCTTTTTAGAGCATTTTATGCCACAGCGTATAATGGCGAGATGTTAAAAAGTTTGGATGGAACACCAACAAATGCTGTTTATGCATTTGCCAATATGTTGAATAAAATATTAAAAACAAATAACTACTATAGTGTTGTTGTTGCTTTTGATAAAGGAAAAAAGAATTTTCGTCATGATTTATTAGTTGACTACAAAGATGGTCGGAGTAAAACGCCAAATGAATTAATTGTACAATTTCCAATTGTAAAAGAATTTTTAGATAGTTATCAAATTCCATATTTAGAGCAAGAAGGATATGAAGCTGATGATTTATTAGGATGTTTAGCAGTGCTGGCTGAAAAAGAAGATTTTTATGTTGATATTTTTTCAAGTGATAAAGATTTATATCAATTAATTACTAATAAAACAAATATTTTAGTGCCACCGCAAGGCGACAGTGCTGATGTTATTGATGAAACAGCTTTAAGAGCAAAATGGGGAATTACACCATTACAAGTTCCTGATTTAAAAGGTCTAATGGGTGATCCTTCCGATAATTTAAAGGGTGTTCCAAAGGTTGGTGAAAAAACAGCAATAAAATTAATTAAGGAATATCATTCAATTGAAAATTTATATGATAATATTGAGCAGATTAAGGGTGCATTACAACAAAATTTATTAAATCATAAGGAAAGTGCATTATTATGCAAAAAGATAGCTACTATTTTTTGTGATATTAATTTAGAACATTTTGCTTTTACTCAGTTTTCACCAAATCAAGAAAAATTAATGCAATTTTATTTAAAATATAATATGAATTCATTTGTAACAAAGTTGTTTAATAATCAAGATAATAGTACCGAAAGCTCAAATATAACAGTAAAAATTATTGAAGAATGATGTTCCGAATTTAATGAAAATAACACTACTGTTTATTTAGAATTATTAGATGAAAATTATCATACTGCAGAAATTATTGGGTTTGGAATTGTTAATTCGAAAGGTGTTTTTTATTTTGATTATATTCATGCAAAGCATGATAAACTATGACATCAATTTTTAAATGATACTAAATATCAAAAGTTAACTTATCATGCAAAGAGTTTAATTGTTGCTTTAGCTCGTGATAATATTTTTGTTCAAAATATTGAATATGATATGATGCTAGCTGGTTATGTTTATAATTCAAATGCAAAAAATAGTTTAGATACTTATATTAATTTATTTGAAAAAAAACAAATTTTGACTGATGAATTATTTTATGGCAAAGGGGTTAAAAAACAAATTCCTGCTGATGTAATTAAATTAATTCATTTTATTGGTGAAAAAGCAGCGTACATTCATAAATTAAGACCAAAAATTATTGAGTTATTAAAAGCTAATCAGCAATATGATTTATATTATAAGATTGAGTTACCAACCGCTTTTGCATTAGCACGAATGGAAATTAATGGTGTTAAAGTTAACCAACATGAATTAACAACACAAACCTTACGAATTGAAAAAATTGTGCAAGAATTAAATAATGAAATTAATGATATTGCACAAAAAGAAATTAATCCTAATTCACCAAAACAAATTTCAGAATTATTATTTCAAGATCTTTCATTACCTGATCGGAAAAAAGGGTCAACAGCACAAGAAACATTAGAAGAAATAAAAAATAACCATGTAATTATTCCAAAGATATTAGATTATCGAAAGTATCAAAAATTATATTCAACTTATTTAAAAGGGATGGAAAAATATATTTTTGCTGATGGGAAAGTTCATACAATTTATAAACAAACCTTAACAAATACTGGTCGGCTTTCATCTGTGGAACCTAATATGCAAAATATTAGTATTCGTGATGATGTTCAAAAAGAGGTACGAAAAATTTTTGTTGTTTCATCGCCAAATAATGTTTTATTATCTTGTGATTATTCACAAATTGAATTACGAATTTTAGCACATATGTCAAAAGACCAAGATTTAATTGCTGCTTTTAATAAGAATGAAGATATTCATACTAATACTGCAATGAAAATTTTTAATTTATCAAAAAATGAAATTACACCGAATATTCGTCGTAGTGCGAAAGCTGTTAATTTTGGGATTATTTATGGAATTAGTGATTTTGGTTTAGCAACTGATTTAAATATTTCTGTTGTAAAAGCAAAAGCAATAATTAATAATTATTATCAACAATTTCCAACAATTAAGGCTTTTATTGATCAACAAGTTGAGTTTTGTAAACAAAATGGTTATGTTACAACAATTTTTAATCGGAAACGTTATGTCCCAGAAATTAATGACTGTAATTATATGCAACGTGAATTTGGGAAGCGGATTGCAATGAATATGCCAATTCAAGGTAGTGCAGCGGATATTATTAAAATTGCTTTAAAAAATATTGACCAAGAATTTTTAAAATTAAATTTAAAAGCAAAAATTATTGCACAAATTCATGATGAATTAATTTTTGAAATTCCGCAAGTTGAATTAATTCAAGTGCAAAAAATTGTTAAAACATTGATGGAAGATTCTACTAAATTAAATGTAAAGTTAATAGTTGATATGAAAACTGGTTTAAGTTGATATGATTTAAAATAAAATTAAATCATATCACTTTTTATAATTTTAATTACTTATTAGCATCTTGATTTTTATTAGATATAAAAATAAAATTAAATTATTAATTAAGAAAGAAGGAACAATATGCCAGAATTACCAGAAGTTGAAACGGTCCGTCGTATTTTAACAAAACATGTTGTTGGAAAAACAATTACTGATTGTCAAATTTTTTGAAATAAAATAATAAAATATCCTCTTGATTCAAAGAAATTTATAAAAAAAATTGTTAAACAAAAAATTAATCGAATTGATCGAATGGGGAAACATTTACTATTTATATTGGATGATTATGTTTTAATTAGTCATTTACGTATGGAAGGCAAATATTATTTTACACTAAAAGATGAACATGGTGAATGACAACATATTATGGTTTTATTTGAACTTGATCATCAATTTCAATTACGTTATCATGATACAAGAAAATTTGGGACAATGCATTTATATAATAAAAATGATTATTTACAACAAGCACCATTGAATAAGTTAGGATATGAACCATTTGATGAAAAAATTACAGTTTCATATTTAAAAAATGCTTGGCAAAATAAATCACAGCCGATTAAAACAACATTATTGGAACAAAATGTTATTGTTGGAATTGGGAATATTTATGCCAATGAAATTTTATTTGCTTCTAAAATTCATCCTGGTGAAAGAACAAAAAATTTAGTTGATCAAGATTATCAAAATATTATTGACAATACAAAATTAGTTTTACAAAAAG
>NZ_RXFY01000003.1:0-28959 GCF_044714355.1 Spiroplasma sp. ald
ATTCTTAAAAAATTTAAAATTATTACAGAAAAATATCGTAATCATAGAAAACGATTTAGTTTAAGATTTAATTTAATTGCTTCAATTTATAATTTGCAATTATTATAGATAGCATAGAAGATGTATTTAAAATTAAATAATTTAAATAAAAAAGTCATTTTTCGTTGTAGGAAAATATTAAATTTTTAAATAAAAGACATAATTAATTAAAATTATAATTTGCTATTAGTATCTTTTTAAAAATATTTATAATTATTTTAATAGGCTATGCAAGAAGTCTAATAAAAAAATAAAATAGTTACTTAAATTTATTGTTTTTTACAGAAAATAATGTCTTATAACAAAAAGTCTAGTTAAAATGCAACAATTTTCCAGTTTTCGGTATATAATAAAAATAGTTTTAGTAGAAAGAGAAGTGAGGATTTTTTATTATGTCAAAAAAACTGCACGGGATAGGTGCCAGCAATGGAATTGCAATTGCCAAAGTTTTTAAATTAGAAGAACCAAAATATGAAATTTCGAATAATACGGTTTCTGATTCGGCAAAAGAAATTAAAATACTAGAAGCAGCAATGCAAAAGGCAAACACAGATATTGAAAAACTACAAAAGATTGCCTTAGACAAATTAGGAGCGGAAAAAGCAGCAATTTTTGAAGCACATAAGGAAATTTTGCGTGATCCAGCAATGATTGATGAAGCAAAAAATATCGTTAAGAGTAATAACAATAATGCAGCATATGCAATTCATACTGTTGCTCAAAAATTTATTACAATGTTTACAAGTATGGATGATCCATATTTTAAAGAGCGTGCAGCTGATGTTAAAGATGTAACTGATCGTTTAATTAAGTATATTTTAAATGTTCCGATCTTAGATTTAGCAACTATTAGTGAAGAAGTTATTATTGTTGCTGAAGATTTAACACCTTCACAAACAGCGCAGTTAAATCCTAAATTTGTGAAAGGATTTAGTTGTGATATGGGGGGGCGTACTAGTCATGCTGCAATTATGGCCCGTAGTCTAGAAATTCCAGCTGTCTTAGGATTAAAAGATATTACAAAACAAGCAAACCTTCATGAAATAATTATGATTAATGGAACAACAGGAGAAGTTATCTTAAATCCAACATCGGTGGAGATTAAAACTTGGACAACAGAAAAAGAAAAATTTTTACAATTGCAACAAGAACTATTGGCATTTAAAGATAAACCAACAGTTTCAAAAGATGGATATCAAAAATTTGTTTTAGAAGGAAATATTGGAGCACCAAAAGATGTTCAAGGTGTTTTGGATAATGGTGGGCAAGGAATTGGATTATTTAGAAGTGAGTTCTTATATATGGATAATGACCATTTCCCAACTGAAGATGAGCAATATGAAGCTTATAAAGGTGTTTTGGAAGGAATGCAAGGGCGCCCAGTGATTATTCGAACATTGGATATTGGTGGTGATAAAAAATTATCATATTTTAAATTTCCAGAAGAAATGAACCCATTTTTAGGATATCGTGCGATTCGCCTTTGTTTAGATAAAACAGATGTTTTTCGAACACAATTACGTGCTTTATTACGTGCTAGTGTGCATGGGAAAGCTGGTATTATGTTTCCAATGATTGCGACAGTTGATGAATTTAAAACTGCAAAAAAAATTACCTTAGAAGAAAAAGCAATTTTACTTAAAGAAGGACATAAAGTGGCAGACAATATTGAAATTGGAATGATGATGGAAATTCCAGCAGCAGCAATGTTAGCTGATCAGTTTGCAAAACACGCTGATTTCTTTTCAATTGGAACTAATGATTTAATTCAATATACAATGGCAGCTGATCGAATGAGCCAATTTGTGGCATATTTATACCAACCATATAATCCATCTGTTTTACGTTTAATTAAAACAATTATTGATGGTGCCCATAAAGAAGGAAAATGGGTTGGAATGTGTGGTGAAATGGCTGGAGAGGAACAAACAATTCCGCTTTTAATGGGAATGAAATTAGATTACTTTTCAATGTCTGCCACAAGTATTTTAAATGCGCGTCGTATTATTAGCAAATTAGAAGTTTCGGCAATGGAACAATTAGTAACAGAAGCATTAGAATGCCAAACAGGTGATGAAGTTTTGGCTTTAGTTGAAAAAAGAACAAAAAATGCTTTAGAAGTCTAAAATTTTGATAAAATAACACTATATAGTGTTATTTTTTATTAAAATAGGTGGTTTAAATGATAAATCTAAATACGTATGCAATAATTGACCTTCCATTACCAGTTTTAATTGATTTTGTTGTTATTTTTTACGGCATTATCAATTATTAGTGAATTTTGATATTGAAGACAATGGTATAAAACACGCCATAATACTAAAAATGATAATTTTGCGGTTAAACAGAAGGTAACAATTCGAGTTGCTTTTCAAAAAAATAAGTATTTAATTTTATTTTTATTATGTTTCTTTTGCTTTAATTGGTTCTATTTTGGTTTTAGTTAAACAACTAGTTGGTTTCCCATTGTTTTAAAAATAGCACATAAATTTAATAATTTTATAGTATACTAAAGATAGATGACAAAGTTGTCTGCTTAATGAAAAAAGGAGAAGAAAAGATGGGATTATTTAGTAAAAAACCAAAAGAACTTGAAATAATTGCCCCTGTAGATGGTGAAGTTATTGCTTTAGATAAAGTTGAAGATGAAGTATTTTCACAAAAAATGTTAGGTGAGGGTTTAGCAATTAAACCAAGTGCTGGTAATTTTATTGCTCCAATTGCTGGGAAATTAATTACTGTTTTTCCGACAGGTCATGCTTATGGAATCAAAAGTAATAATGGTGTTGAAATGTTATTACACATCGGAATGGATACAGTTTCATTAAATGGAAAAGGATTCGATATTCAAGTAAAACAAGATGATAATGTTAAACAAGGGGATTTATTATGTAATGTTGATTTATCAGTTTTAAAAGCTGAAAATGTACCAAGTTTAGATACGCCAATTGTTTTTACACCAGAAACAATGAGCGGTAAGACAATTAATATTGTTAAAACAGGTAATGTTAAACAAGGAGAAATTATTGCTGTTATTAAATAGGAAATAATTTTAACTAATAAGTGATTTATAAAATGGAAATCACTTTTATTTTTGTTTATAAAGTATATTCTAGAGTGTTTTTGCTATAATTGTTAAGAAAGGAAGAAGGTCAAATGGTAAAAATAGTTTTAATTGCGATTGTTTTTTTCTTATATTATTACTGAGTCTTTTCTTCAACAGGGGCAATTTTAGCCGAATTTTTAAAAATTCGAACTAAAAATATTTATTTTGGAATGATTATGGGTTTTTTCTTTTATTTTGCTGTTATTTCTTTTTTGCTAATTCCATTAGAATTTATTCCTAATTTACGTTATATTATTTTAGTTTATTCATTATTATCAATTAATATTTTATATTCATTATTTTTGTTATTATTTATTCGTTATTGATTTAATATTAATTTATGAGATTGAAATCACGCCATTTTTTTTGTTGCATTTGGTGTTTTTATGGCATTATATTATGCTAAAAATTATTTTATTGCTCCTTCAGGTTCAAACATTACTAATAGTTATATTTTAAGTTTTTATTTTTTTGCTTCAGTTGATAATAATATTATTTTTAAATTAAATCCAAATGTTACGATTGCTAATGCTCAAGCTTTAGCAACATTATCTTGGTTTACAAATGTCTCAGTTTGATTTGTAATGACTGGAATTGATCCAAGTGATATTATTTGAAATTTATTAAATATTTTAGATGCAATGCTATTTGCTTCAATTTTTGTAACATTATTGAGTAATTTTGCTAATAAAAAAAGTAATCGTTTTTTAATTGGTACTTCATCACTCCTTGTTTTATCTGCTTCAAAATTATTAATTTATTATTTTGGATATGATTCATGGCATCAACAGAATATGTTAACTGGTTTATTTTTTGTCACTTTTATTTTAATGACAATTTACACAAATGAAGAATACCGCAGTCGTAATATGCCTTGAATTATTGGTATTATTTTTGCAAGTTATATTACCTTTGAATGAGATGCATCGTATATTATGTTATTTATTATTTATGTTTCAACATGAATTAGTATGTTAAAATATAAAACTAATTTCTTAAAAGATATGGTTAAGTTTACTTTATTTTCAACATTATGTTTTATCTTTTACAACGCACAAATAAAAAATATTTTACTAATTTTTATTTTTTTAGGATTATTTTTGTTAATGATAATTTTATCATTTTTGTTATATCGCAGTTATTCACGAGTACATGATATTGAAATAATGATGTACCTAGGGCAAAAAAAATTATTATTTGTTGTACCAATTATTTTTACTTTAATTTCAGTAGTCATTGTTTTAGCAATGGGGGAAAATAACTTAAATTTTTGAACATTAGAAACAATTGCATCAGCCTTATATGTGCAGTTAGAATTAGGGCGTTGAGAACCATGAACAAATATTGTCTTCTTAATTATTTCTTTTGTCTTTTTAGGTTTAGCTTTAATTTGATTATTCTTTTTTGAACGAATTCCGAATTTTGTTGCAAAAACTCCAATTAATATGCTATCAATTTTAACAGTAACTTTCTTTAATCCGTTAGTTGGGCGTTTTTTAATTTTAATTTTTAATGAACAGGCTTTGTTAAACAATGCTACGGTTTTTATTGTTGCGTTATTAGTTGCCTTAAATATTAGTGTTTATACATTGAAAATTAAACCGTTTAAAAAATGGCATTTTAAAAAACAACCAATTTCCCCGCATCATAAAAAGAACCTAAAAATAATAAAATAAAGGAGGATATTATGACTTTTGAACAAGCAAAAAAACGTAGTTTAGTATTAAAAGAACAGTTAGAACAATGAAATTATGAATATTATGTGAATGATAACCCTAGTGTCAGTGATCAAGAATATGATCGAGCAATGCAAGAATTAATTGCAATTGAACAACGATATAGTGAATTAATTACAATTGATTCTCCAACGCAACGTGTTTCTGGTCAAGTTAGCGAAAAGTTTAATAAATATGTTCATACAAGTCCAATGTTAAGTTTGGGAAACGCATTTAATTATGATGATTTAATTCATTTTGATGAACAAATTAAAGAATTGACTGGTTTGCCAGAGGTTGAATATACTTGTGAATTAAAAATTGATGGATTATCAATTTCATTAGTTTATGATAATCATCTTTTAGTGATGGGGGCAACTCGTGGAGACGGTCTTACTGGTGAAGATGTTACTATTAATATTAAACAAATTAAATCAATTCCGCTTCGAATTGACCAACCAACTTTAACTGTTCGGGGTGAAGTTTATTTATCAGTTGAAGAATTTAAGAAGATAAATGAGGAACGTGCGAAAAATGGCGAATCTGAATTTGCTAATCCTCGAAATGCAGCAGCAGGAACTTTACGGCAATTAGATTCAACAATTGTTGCAAAACGAAAGTTAAATGCATTTTTATATTATTATGTTAATGCTTTGCAGGATGGAATTCAATCACAGTACGAAGCGTTACAAAGATTAGAACAATTAAAATTTAAAACAAATCCTGAGTATCGTTATTGTTCAAATATTGCGGCAGTGTGAGCATATATTCAAGAGTATGAACCAAAACGTCATCAATTAGGTTATGAAATTGATGGAATTGTGATTAAAGTTAATAACTTAAATTTATATAATCGCATAAGTTATACTGCTAAAAATCCAAAATGAGCAATAGCTTATAAATTTCCAGCAGAAGTTGTGGTTACAAAATTGCTTAATATTTTTCCTTCTGTTGGAAGAACAGGACGGATTACTTATAATGCTGTTCTTGAGCCAGTTCGTATTGCAGGAACAATTGTACGAGCAGCAACATTACATAATCCTGATTTTATTACTGAGCGTGATATTCGGATTGGTGATAATGTTCAAGTTAAAAAAGCGGGGGATATTATTCCGGAAGTGATTAATTATGTTGTAGCTTGTCGCCAAAAAAATGCTCAAAAATGACATGAGGCAACGCATTGTCCAGAATGTAATTCTTTATTAGAACGTGTTGAAGGTGAGGTTGACCAGTATTGTATTAATTCTGTTTGTCCTAAAAAAATTACTCGGGGGTTAGAACATTATTGTTCACGAAATGCGATGAATATTGAAGGAATTAGTGAAAAAATTATTGAACGATTATTTAAATTAGGATATTTAAAAAGTTTTATTGATTTATATCAATTAGAGCAATACCGAGCGAAAATTATTGAATTAGAAAATTTTGGTGAAAAATCATTTGAAAATATGATTGCTTCAATTAATAATTCAAAAAATAATTCCTTAGAGCGATTATTGTTTGCATTAGGAATTCGACATGTTGGTCAAAAAACAGCAAAATTATTAGCACGACAATTTAAAACAATTGCTAATTTAGCCGCCATGGATATTGAACAATTATCAATTATTAATGATATTGGCCCAATTGTAGCAGCTAGTGTTGTTGATTATTTTGCAATTCCAGCTAATCAACAAGAACTTGCCTTACTACGCCAAAAGGGGGTTAAAATGGAGTATTATGCTACTAATCAGCATTTAGCACAGAAGTTTGAAAATTATCGGTTTGTGATTACCGGAGTTTTATCAAAACCACGAGAATATTTTAAAGAGTTAATTGAAAGTTATGGTGGGCAAATTTCTGAAAGTGTTAGTGCAAAAACCACGTATTTACTGACAGGGGCTGATGCTGGTAATAAATTAGTAAAAGCACAAAAATTAAATGTTAAAATTATTAATGAAGAAGAATTTCAACAATTATTAAATAAGGAGGGATAAGATGGCGCGAATTACAAAAGAAGTGTTACAAATGTTAGCACATGATATTATGCTAGATTTACAAGATGAGGAACTAACTAATTTAAGTCAAGAATTTGATGTTATTTTAAAACAAATGGATTTAGTACAAAAAATTGATACAACTAATGTTCATTCAATGCATTTTCCATTTGATTTAACAGTTGACTATTTGCGTGAGGATGATGAGATTGATGTTGCTCCGCAAGCTGAAATTTTAGCGGCAGCACCAAAAAAAATAGATGATTATATTGTAATTAATAAGGTGGTTAAATAGAATGGCAGCTTATTCAATCAAAGAATTACATCATCTTTTAGTTGCTAAAAAAATTACTCCATCGCAAATAGTTAAGAATGCTTTTACTAATTTAGACAAATATCAGGTTTTAAATGCAACAGTGACAGAATTAAAAACAGAAGCCACAGCTTTGGCAGCTAAATTAGACCACCTTGTTGTTCCTAAAAATAATTATTTATTTGCCTTACCATATTTTGCAAAAGATAATTTTGCAACAAAAGGAATTAAGACAACGGCGAGTTCAAAAATTTTAGAAAATTTTATTCCAAATTATGAATCAACAGTAACTAATATTTTGAAAGAAAACAATAGTATTTTATTAGGAAAAGCAGCTTTGGATGAGTTAGGAATGGGTGGGCATGGTTTATATGCCTTAACAGGAGATGTTTTAAACCCTTGAGATTTAAGCCGGATTACTGGTGGCTCATCATCTGGCTCAGCAGCTTTAGTTGCAGCTGGTGTTGTTCCATTTGCATTAGGAACAGATACAGGTGATTCAGTACGAAAACCAGCAGGTTATTGTGGTGTTGTTGGTTTTAAACCAACTTATGGTTTAATTTCACGGTATGGTGTTTTTCCTTATGCGCCATCATTAGATACGGTTGGATATTTTACTCGAACTGTTGAAGACAGTGCAATTGTTTTTGATTATTTAGCACAAGAAGATCACAAGGATGCAACCTCATTAAAGAGTAAGGAACAAGGTTATTTTAAAAATTTATCATCAGAAAAAATCAAAGAACAAAAATTTGCTTATTTAAAAAATGCGCATGCGATTCTTCCAGATGAAATTAGAATTTATTTTGATCATTTATATGATGAATTAACAGCCCGCGAGATTAGTGTTACAGCAATTGATTTTCCAGAAGATTTACTAAAAGCATTAATGCCAGTTTATATGGTGATTTCTTTTACCGAAGCAGTAAGTAGTCATTCAATGTTGGATGGAATTAATTATGGAACACGAGTTGATGGGGACACTTATCAAGAAGTAATGATGAATTCACGAACTAATGGTTTTGGTCATGTTGTTAAACGTCGTTATGTTATTGGTTCATACACTTTAACAAAAAATAACCAAACATTATTATTTTTAAAAGCAAAACGAGTACGACGTTTAATTGTCAATGCTTTAACTACTGTTTTTGCAAAATATGACTTTTTATTATTACCAGCTGCATCAACGATTGCTCCAAAAATTACTACTATTATTAAAGATCAAATTTTAACAGAGGCAGAACTAGAAAATTATGTTGATGATTTATTAGTATTAGGTAATTTAATGGGTAATCCATCATTAACTGTTCCACTTGCTTTTGTTGATAAAATGCCAATTGGAATAAATGTTAATGCTGCTCCTTTTGCTGACCAAAAGGTCTTTAATGCTAGTTTATTAATTGAAGAGATTGTTGGAATTAAAAATAAAGTGGCACCAGAAAGGGGGAACAATCATGATTAATTTTGAGGTAGTAATTGGAATTGAAAATCACGTTGAATTAAAAACAAAGACAAAAATGTTTTCTTCTGGCGCAGTGAGTTATGGGGCTAAACCCAATAGTATGGTTAATCCAATGGATGTTGGGTATCCAGGAGTAATGCCAACAGTTAATAAAAAGGGAGTTGAGTTAGCGTTAATTGCTTGCCAAGCACTTAATTTGACAATTGATCCAGTCATTCAATTTGATCGTAAAAATTATTATTACCCTGATTTAGCAAAAGGTTTCCAAATTACGCAGCAATATTATCCAATTGGTCAAAATGGATATTTAACGATTATTGATGAGAATAATAAACCTTTTAAAGTAGAAATTGAACGTCTGCATATTGAAGAAGATACTGCTAAACAGTTGCATGAAGAAGACCAAACGTTATTAGATTATAATCGTGCTGGAATTGGTTTAATTGAAATTGTAACTCGCCCTGTATTACGGTCAGCGTTTCAAGTTCGTCAATATTTAGAAACTTTACGTGAAATTTTAGTTTATACCAAAGTTAGTGATGCTAAAATGAATGAAGGTTCATTACGATGCGATGTTAACATTTCGTTATGTCCAATTGGTGTGAAAACATTTGGTGATAAGGTTGAATTAAAAAATCTTAATTCAATTGCAAATGCTGAAAAGGCAATTGAATATGAAATTACAAGACAAAGTGAACTTTTATTAATGGGAAAAAGAATTGAACAAGAAACACGCCGATTTGATGAAAAAACAAAAACAACGGTTTTAATGCGTCATAAAACTGATGCTATTGATTATAAATATTTTTCTGAACCAAATATTTTTCCAATTAAATTAGATCCAAATTGAATGACAAAAGCTCTTAAAAATATGCCAGAATTACCAGCTGTCAAACGTAAACGTTATTTATCAAAATTAAATTTAAAACCAGCTAATATTGAAATTATTTTACAAGATTATGCCTTAATGAATTTTTTTGAAACAGCAATTAAGTTATCACCACATTATGAAATGATTGCTCATTATTTAATTGGTGATATTAGTGCTTATTTAAATCAAAAAGGATTAACAATAAGTGAAACAGCATTAACACCACAAAATTTAGTTGAAATGATTATGTTAATTAATCAAAATATAATTTCAAATAAACAAGCCAAAACAGTGTTACAACGAATTTTAAATGAAGATTGTGCTCCAACGAAAATTGTTGCTGAATTAGGATTAAAACAAATTAGTGACCCAGTTGAAATTAAAACAATTATTGAGCCAGTTTTTAATGCTAATATAGCAATGCTAGAACAATATGAGCAACGGCCAGAACGAGTAATTAAGTTTTTTATGGGTGAATTAATGAAATTAACAAAAGGACAAGTTGCCCCAGAAATTGGCCAACAAGTAGTTATTGAATTAATTACAGCGAAACAAGGGAAATAAAAAAAGATGGTTACTTACCATCTTTTTCATATTCTTGATCAATTTTTTGTAATTTAATTGTTAAATCATTAATTGCACTAATTTTAGCAATAAATAATAATTCATCATCTAATTTAATTGTTTCAACATCTCCGGGTAAAATAACACGGCCTTTACGTTTAACATAAACAATATTATAATCTTTATTATTAATAAAACGTAATTCTGATAATGTTTGTCCTTCAATATTTGGATCAGTCACCTGAATAATTAATGATGCATAATTTTCATCAACAGTTTGCATTTCAATGTCAATATCAAACATTGCTTTAGTTGCCGTAATACTTCCGGCCATTGTATCGGGTTGGATAATATTATTAATTCCTAATGCTTTTAGAATTCGTGCATGACGGATATCTTTTACTTTCGCAATAATATTAGTAATTCCAAGGTCTTGTAATCCAATAATTGTTAAAATACTAGCTTCAATATTACTTGCGATTGTGATAATGACAGTATCATACTCGTCTAGTCCTTGCTCAATTAGATTTGTTTTAACTGTTGCGTCTAATGCTACGCCATCAACTTGTTCATAACTAGCAATCATATTATTAACCTTAGTTTGGTCAATATCAAAGACCATAATGTGTTGTTTTCTCGCAATTAGTGTTTCAATTATTGAACGTCCAAAATTATTTAGTCCAATAATTGCAAAACTTTTTCTTCTTGCCATTCCTTTCCCCCCTTATTGCAATTTTAATTATACTATTTTTTTTATTATTAGCAATAATTACTAACTTGTAGTATATAATAATATTAATGAAAGAGGGACACAAATGGTTTTTTTTCAATTATATTTCAAAAATATTTTTAAAAGAAAAAATGATAATAAACGACAACGTAATAATGACCCAACTGCACCATTAACACGGCGTCGTCATTGGTTACCCTTCTCAAAAATATCGGGAAGATTATTTTTAGTTTATATTTTAATTGTTCTTTTAGGCGGACTACTGTTATCAATTCCAGGTTTTGTTCATGGCGGAGAACGGATGATTCTTGATGGAAAAGGTAAAATTTTAAACCCTTTAGTTACTTTTGCGTGAAATTATTTAATTGGTTTATTTACTGCTGCTAGTGCTTTTTCTGATACTGGAATTATAATTAGTAATCCTGCAGCGGATTATACTTTTTGGGGACAATTGGTAATTTTAATTTTAATTCAAACAGGTGGTTTTGGAATTGCTACTTTTAAAATTATGATTTTTGTATGATTAGGGCGTCGAATTTCAATTAAGGATAAAATGCTAGTGCAAGGTGAACGAGGAAGTAGTAACTTTGGGCATACAATGGATTTAATTAAAAATAGTTTTATTTTTTTAATTATTTTGGAATGTTTTGGGGCAATTTTATTATTTTGTAATTTTTATTTTTCACCGTTATCAGTAGAAGGAAAATTCATGATTGATAATGTTACTTATCATAATTTTTGACGAAGTTTATGAAGCGGTGTTTTCCACTCAATTTCATCAATTAATAATGCTGGGTTTGATATTATTGGTAATTCATCATTAATGCCTTATAATACTAATTATTTTATTCAATTTGTGTTTTTATTCCAATTTATTATTGGTGGTTTAGGTTTTCCAACTTTTTACGATTTAAAACGAAAATTTGTAGCCTGACGACGAAAAGAACATGTTAAATTTACCTTATTTACTAAAATTAATTTAATTACTTATATCGGTTTATCAATTATTGGTGTTTTTAGTGTTTGATTAATTGAATTTACGAATATTAATACAATCCATCCTGAAACTGCTCAGCATATGGAAAGTATTTTACGAAATTCAAAATCAAATTGAAATGGTTTTATGAATATTTTCTTTAATACAATGTCAACCAGAAATGCAGGTTATTCAACAGTTGAAATGAGTAACTTTTTACCAGGATCACGAATAGTGATGTCAATTATGATGTTTATTGGATCAGCGCCTTCTTCTACCTCAGGGGGGATTCGAACAACAACCTTAGCTGTTATTATCATTACAATTTGGTCTATTATTCGGAATAATAATAGTGTTAATGCTTTTAAACGGAAAATTCCAAATGAAACAGTAAAACGAGCGTTAGGAGTTACTGTTATTTCAGGAGGTTTAATTGCAATTGCCATTATCTGTATTAGTGCTGAAAATCCTCATCTTGATGTTTTAAATACTTTTTTTACAATTTGTAGTGCATTTGGAACAACAGGATTAAGTACTTTAAATTTTACCGAACTATATAACATTGGTATTTTAAGTACTTTAATATTGATTCTATTAATGTTTATTGGGCAATTAGGAGTTTCTTCAACGTTATTAGTTTCAATTCGTGGAAGTAGTGAAAAAGAATACAGTTATGTTGAAGAAAATATTTTAATTGGATAGGTTGAAAAAATAATTTTTTTCTCTTGTTTAAAATGATATCTTTTGTATAATATATAAGGTATCACCACGGAACAGTACTCAAGTTGGTGAAGAGGGCACCCTGCTAAGGTGTTAGGTCGGGTAACCGGCGCGAGAGTTCGAGTCTCTCCTGTTCCGCCATTTAATTTACATTTAACGAAAAAAAGTAATAAAGAGTTATAAATAATTTTTATAACTCTTTATAAATTATTGGTATAATAAAAGTAGTAATATTGTGCAATAAAGGGGAAGCAAAGGGGAAGCATAATGAAAAATTGATTAAAAATTATTTTATCAATGATTTTTTTATTTGGTATGGCGATTATGGGGTTACTTGTTGTCGTTATTATTTTCAATGTTAAATTCTTATATATTTTTTTAGGAATTGTTATTATTGATTTAATTTTCTCATTCTTTTTCTTTTTTTCCAAACGACGTTATGAAGTTAAATTTTCTTGAATTATTTTTATTAATTTTGTGCCATTTATTGGTCTATGTTCATATGTTTTTTTTGGTCGAAAATACCATTATTCAAATAAAAAATCATTATTGTACAATCATTTAAATAAATTAGAATATGATACTTATTGTAAAAAAAATAAGACATGTTTAATAAAATATACTGCTCCTAATCAAAAATTTGGGAATGTTGTTGAATTATTAATGCGGCATGTGAATAAGCCACTATACCAAAATAATAAAATTAAAATAATTACAAATGGGACCCGTGTTTTTAAATCATTATTAACAGATTTACAACAAGCACAACAATATATTTTATTAACTTATTTTATTGTTGCTGATGGTGAACTATTTGAATCTTTTTTAGTAGTTTTAAAAGAGCGAATTGCAGCTGGTGTTCGGGTTTATATGATTTATGACCATGTTGGTAGTTACTTTAAAATTAGTAAAAAAAGTATTAAAAAATTAATTAAAGCTGGTGTTCGAGTTCATAAATATTTACCAATTATTACACCTTTTATTAGTGGGAATGCCAATTATCGTAATCATCGTAAAGATGTTATTATTGATGGCTTAATTGGTTATACAGGTGGAATTAATTTAGCCGATTTATATGCTGATAAATCATGAAAGTTTGGAATTTTTCATGATATACAAGTACGAATTGAAGGTGAAGCGGTTCGAGGTTTGGAAGTAATTTTTGCTGATGACTGATTTTTTGCAACTAAATGTCATGAAATAATCACAGGTTTAGAACCTGCCATTTTAACACCAAAACAATACAATATGAAGGGTAAATCACATTTACAAATTGTTAATCATAGTCCTAGCATTGATCATTCCATTACCAAAGACCTATATATTTCATTAATTAACAAAGCTCGTAAACGAGTTTGATTATCAACTCCTTATTTTATTCCACCAGATGATCTTATTCAAGCTTTAATTCTTGCAGCACGTGCTGGAGTTGATGTTCGTTTAACAATTCCAGGTTTGACTGATAAAATTTTTGTTTTAGATATAACAAAAAGTTACTGTAAACCTTTATTTGCTAGTGGTGTTAAAATTTATGAAATGAATAATACTTTTAGTCATAATAAAATTGCTATTTTTGATGATGATATTGCTCTGATTGGGACTTGTAATTTAGATTACCGTAGTTTCTTTTCTGACCATCAAACAACAGCAGTTATTTATGATCCAGAGGTAGTCGCAAGCTTTATTCCTCGTTGAGAATGAGATTATGAACATTCAATTTTATGACAGGAATGACCAATTAAATATAAACCCTTGAGTTATCGACTGTTGTTAACATGTTTAAAATTAGTCGCACCAATTTTATAAGTTAATGCTAATATCAAGAATAATTTTTTGTATAATTAATATGTGAAGGAGGGGTATAATGCTATTTAATAAATTAAAAAATAAAGAGGGCAAAGAAAAGGAACATCAAACAGAAAAAAAGCATAACTTATTACAAGAAAAATCATTGTCATCATCAGATAATTTAGAAAGTAGTTTGTTTGAAGATAAAGATGATAATAGTAAAATTAAAACTGGTTTTAGTTTTAAACGGCGTAAAACGCACAAAATTATTAAAGAATTAAATCGCCAGCGAATTAAGTCATTATTATTTTATACTGATATTAGTAATGTTTTACGGCAATTGGAATTTGGGCTACAGCCAGTTAAGAATATTCATTTGGCAAAAGAAAGTGAATATATTGTTTGAACATATTTAGAAAAACCTGATCATTTAGAGTTTGAATTAGATAATTCAACGCGACATTATTTTTGAAGTTGAATTGCAGAGCAAAAAGTTGATCCAAGTCAAATTACTGTGATTGCAATTGATATTCAAAATTTATTTCATTTAACAAAAAAAGATTGAGAATATGATGATGTAACCCGCCGTGTAAAAGTTTTTGAAGATGTGAAACCAACAGCAATTCGCTGAATATTAATGAAAAATAATCAGTATTTAAATCGAATTCAAATGTATGTTAAAAGTAATAATTTAAAACTTAAAATTTTTCAAGGTGAAAAAGGAAATGTTTCTAATGTGTTAACAGAAGGTAGAAAGAAGTAAAGAATGAAGAGAAAGTTAGAGAAAATTACTCTGCGTGAAGTTGATTTTGCGCAATGATATACTGATATTGTTTTAAATGCTGATTTAATTGCCTATGGGCCAGTCAAGGGAACAACTATTTTTAAACCTTATGGATATGCAATTTGAGAAAATATTCAAAAAATTTTAAATGCTGAATTTAAAAAAAATGGTGTAAAAAATGTTTATTTTCCTTTACTAATTCCAAAAACTCTTTTTAATAAAGAAAAAGAACATATTGAAGGGTTTTCACCAGAAATTGCAACAGTAACAAAAGTTGGAGATAAAGTCTTAGATGAAGAATTATACATTCGACCAACATCAGAAATTCTTTTTGGAACCTTTTTTAGTAAAGAAATCCAAGGTTATCATGATTTACCACTGTTATATAATCAATGAGTTAATGTTTTACGTTGAGAAAAAACGACCCGTCCGTTTTTACGTACAAGTGAATTTTTATGACAAGAGGGGCATACAATTCATAGTTCAAAACAAGAAGCACAGCAATTTACTTTAAAAATTTTAGATATTTATGCTACTTTTGCAGAAAAAACTTTATTATTACCTGTGATTAAAGGGCAAAAAACAGAACGTGAAAAATTTGCTGGAGCAGAAGAAACTTATACGATCGAATCATTAATGTATGATGGTCAAGCTTTACAATGTGGGACTAGTCATTATTTTGGTCAAAATTTTTCTAAAACATTTGATATTAAATTTTCAAATCAAAAAAATACTTTAGAATATGCTTACTCAACATCGTGAGGGGTTTCAACGCGTTTGATAGGAGGGCTTATTATGACACATAGTGATGATAATGGACTAGTATTACCACCTAAAATTGCACCAATTCAAATTATGATTTTACCAATTAATAATGATAATGATGAGCAATTATTTGCAGTTGAGCAACTACAAAAAAAATTACACAAATATCGTTGTGAAATTGATCAATCAGACAAAGGTTTTGGGTTTCGTGCAGCTAATGCTGAAATTAAGGGAATTCCATTGTGAATTGAAATTGGAGCTCGTGATTTAGCACAGCAACAAGTTACAATTGCTCGGCGTGATACTTTTGAAAAAATTACTGTTTCCTGAACAGAAGTTGAAAAAGTAGTTTCTGATTTATTAGATCAAATTGCAACAAATTTATACCAAAGAGCTTTGGATAATCGTCATCAACGGACAAAAAAAATCGATAATTATTCAGAGTATAAAAAAACTTTAGCAAAAATGAATGGTTTATTTTTAGTGCCGTTTTGTGGTCACATTGAGTGCGAAGATACAATTAAAGCTGAAACACAAACAACATCACGTTGTATTCCGTTTGATGTTCCAACAAAAAAAACAACTTGTTTTCATTGCGGACAACCAGCAACTAATTTAGTTTATTTTGCGCGAGCTTATTAATAACAAGGAAATCTTTTTTATTTTTGATAAATTTCAATTGTAAAGGAGGTTTTTATTTGTTTAATCAAAATTTTATTGAAGAGCCATTAGCAGTTTATAATTCTTTTCAGTTTGCTTCTAATAATAAAATTAATTTAGCATTAGATTTAACAATTCCTTTATTTGCTTTTGATAATGGTGATAATAGTAAAGCCTATGCTTTTTATATTCGTTCTAATATTGGCAATTTAAAACCATGGTTTACTCCAACTGGTGAATTAACAACAGCATATAAAACTGACCACGAACCAAATACCAAATTGCTTGATGTTTTAAAAAAACGTTTTTTCAATTTAATTTTAATTTTTCAATGTTAAAAGTATATTTAAATATTAATAATAAAAAACAATGTCAAATCACAACGGAATTACAAGCAACCGCTAGTTCAACAATTTTAAAAATATCACAAACACAAGTGGAATACTCAAAATGAGGAAAAGTTATTATTCCAGCCCAGTGTTTTGATATGAATAAAACAAATAAAATTAGTTTAGTTATTAATGCACCTAATCTTCGGGACAATGATTTAGTAACAAAAAATTCTTATCAAGAATTTTATTTAAATTTTAATTATAAGAAAGACTTTCTTAAACAAACAAAAAAAATTATTCGGAATCTTTCAATATAAAAATTACGATGAAAAACAAAAAAAATTTAAAACTTTTTATGATATTTTTGCTAATTATTTTCAATTAATTCCACCAAAAATAAATGGAGTAAAAATAACTAGTTTATTTGCATTACGTGGTTTAAGTGTTTTCAATTCTTTAGATATGATTGATTTTCCAATTGATTTTCATACTAAAATAGCAAAATTATGAACATTTTTTAATAATCAGCATCTTTTAATTCCAACAACAACGATGATAATTAGTAAACAAACAAAATACAATTTTAAGATTTTACAAAGTTATTTAAAATATAATTCAGCGCAGAAGGTTTATGAACATTTTTTTGTTGAAAATACAGTTTATAATCAAAACAAAAACCAAATTGAAATTGAAGCAAATAATAATTTAACCTTAAATAATTTTCTTGTTAATCCCTTTCTTGCACAAAGCGAAATAAATTTTATTACAACAATAGAACGATTTAATTTTAATCTTGTTCAAAATTTTATTTTTAAACCAATTATTCCTAAAATAAATGTTAATAATACTTTTTTTGTTAATTCAAATTGGTTTAAATGCTTAACAATGACTTATCGCATCGTTACTCAACAATTACCTAATTATTATAATAAAGAATTTAACCAAGATTTATTAACACAATTTGAATTTGATTTTTTTTTGTGGAGCAAAAATTAGTTACAGATGAAAAAAATTTTTAATAAAAGATTAGTTATTATTCTTGGTTTTTTGTTCTCAATGTTAGTTTTTTTAAGTGCTATTTTTATTTATGTTTATAAAAATATTTTAATTAGTAATAATAAACCTAAAGTTAATTTACGTGTTTTTAATAAAGACAATGAGAATGTTGAGTTGCAACCAGAACAAAAATTTGTTTTAGATCCTAGAAAATTACGAATAAAAATTAATTATGTATATAGTGAATATTATTTTGATAATATTCGTTTTCATTATTATTTTTTAAAATGTTGAATTTCGCAAATAATGTTTTTTATCATCCAACAAGTTATCTTAGTTTCTATTATAGTAATGAAAAAATTAGTTATTCAAAAACAATAACTGTCTATCATTATCATAATGAACAACAATTATATCAAGCTTGGAAGCTTACATTAGAAAGCTTACACTAGTGAATGCTATTATTTTATTGCTAAACTTGTTATAATTATATTAATTATTAAGAGAATGTGAGGGCTTTTAAATGAATGTTCTAGATGAAATTAAAAAAGTTTTAAAAGAACGTGGAATTTCTAAACCAATTGATTTAAATACGGAGTTTAAAACATTAGGATTAGATTCATTAGATTTGATGGATTTAGTTATTGAGGCTGAGAAAAAATGTGGAATTCAAATACCAGATGATAAATTAATGGATATTAAAACAGTTGCAGATTTAGTTGAAGTTATTAAAGAAATTAAAAAATAAAGGAGCTGGTGGCAATGGCATTATCATATGACGGGATTGTACAGTTATTAAAAAGTAAAAATTACCGAATTACTGAAATTAGGTTAGCAATTATTAAAATTTTATCAGAAAAGCAACATTTAACGTTAACTGAAATTGTAACATTGTTAGAACAAGAATTTAAAAATGTTAATTTAATGTCAGTTTACAACACAATTGATTTATTAATTAGTGAGCATATTGTTTTTACAAATTCTTTTGATGGTAAACAAATTTGATATGATTTAGCAGAAAACCCATCCTTTCATATGGTTTGTGATATTTGTAAAAATGTTGTTCATATTAAAGATACGAATATTTTACATGAAATTAAGTTAGATAATTTAAAAGATGTAATGACAAATATTAATTGAGAACCAGTCCATTTTAAAATTGAAGGGCATGGAATCTGTGATCAGTGCCATAATAAAAAATATGAACCACTTCAATTTGAAGAGTACTTCAATGAAGAAAATAAGTAAAATTATTTGCTATTTTCTATTATTTTGTTAAAATAGTTAAGTGCTAATTTAGGCGCTTAATTTATCTTGTTAGGGGTATAGTTCAATCGGTAGAACACCGGACTTCAAATCCGGGTGTTGTGGGTTCAAGTCCTGCTACCCCTGCCATAACATAAAAAGATGAAAGTATGGAAATACTTTTTTATTTTGCCATATTTATCTTATTATGTTATGATTTAAAAAGGATTTAGGGGTGTAGTTTAATGGTAGAACAGCGGTCTCCAACACCGTACGTTGTGGGTTCAAGTCCTGTCACCCCTGCCAGTTTAAACAGTGGAAGTATACCCAAGTCTGGTTTAAGGGGGCGGTCTCGAAAACCGTTAGATGGAGTGATCCATGCAAGAGTTCGAATCTCTTTACTTCCGCCATTTAATGAAGAAAAAATGAAAAATCATTTTTAATATTAGAAATGATTTTTCATTATTATTTAATTTGTGGAACAGCAACAAAAGCAATTGTGTTTAACCCTGCATGTGCAACAAAGATATTAGCTAAATTTTCGGTGTGGTAATTAACTTTTAATTCATTTAATTTTTGTGTAACATTATCTCAAACTTTGCTAGCACATTCACTTGTTTTTAAAACAAATAATTGAAAGTTTATTTTAACTGTTTTTTTAAATTTTTCTCATGTTTCAACTAAAGTTTCAATTAAATTATTTAAAGTTCGTGATGAGGCAATTTTTTTAGGATGTTCTCCTCATTGAATTAAAATTTTAATTTTAAATAAGTTAGTTAATGATAATAAAACTTTTCCAACACGCCCACCTTTTGATAAACGATCTAAGCTACCAGGAATCATTGCCATATATGTTTTTTGCTCAAGTTCATTTGTTTTTGCAATAATTTCTTCGACACTAAGATTTTGTTTTGTTAATTCATTAGCATAAATTATTAATGTTTTTAAAGCAAAAGCTGCTGTATGATTACGAACAACATGAACTTTTCCACGATATTTTTCATCTTGACTTAAAAGATAAGCAGTTGCATATTGGCTTGAAAGTTTCTCAGCAATTGGATAATGAATAATTTCATCATATGTTTTTAAAATTTTGTCATATTTAACCATTAATTCACCAGTTGATGCTTGACTTGTTTTTGTTGTTCCTGTTTGAACAACTTCATAAAAATTATGTTTTGTTGTTTCTTCTTCCGTATCTAAGATATCAACTTCATTATTTAAAATAATGTGTAAGGGAATAACATGAATACCTAATTGTTTAATTTCTGCTGTTGTGAAACCTGCTGATGAATCAGTTAAGATTGCAATTTTTTTACTCATTGGTTGTACCTCCTTTTATTCATCTCAACATACTAGCACAACCGTATTTGCTCCTGTATGAGCTGCTATAACATTTGGCAAAATGTATGTTGAAGTAATTTTAGCACCCGCGTCTTCAATAATATTGTAAACTTCTTTTAATGTTTCATCGTCTGTTTTTGAATGCAATAAAATAATGTTTTTTCAATTTTGCCGTTCTTTTTTTATTTGTCCTAAAGCTGTTTCAACAGCTTTTTTAAATGTTCTAGTTTTATCAAATTTATCAATGCGACCATCATATCTCAAAATAGGGGTTATCTTCAAAAGCGATGCTAAAGCTGCCGCTGCCGCTGTAATTCGACCCCCGCGTTTTAAAGTTTCCAAACTTTTTGGGATAATAAAGGCGCTAACTTTTGTTTTAATTAAATCAAGTTTTGATTGAATTTTTGTTAATTCAATTCCTTCTTCAATTCATTGATATACTAGATCAATCATATATACTAGCAGTTGACTTACCCCGTCAGTATCAATAACAAAGACTTTGTTTTTATATTCATCGCCTTGAGCTAACATTGAAATATTTTCATGCTGACCAGATAGTCCCTTTGATAATCCCATAAAAACAATGCCATCATATTTTTTTAACAATTCGTTTCAAGTACTTAACATTTTTCCCATTGGAATTTGACTAGTTTTGATAACTTGATGTTCTAAAATATCATAAAATTCATTAAATGAAATAACATCTTCGTCATCTTCCACTTCACTTCCATCTGGAAAATTTAGTAATAATGGTGATAAATAAGTATCTTCATATTTTTTTAAATCGTCTTTCTTAATTCCAGACGATGAGTCGATTATTAATGCAACTTTGCTCATATTTTTCCTCCATTTATTTCTATCTCTTAAGTATCATTGAATCTAAGTTAAGGTATTGTTAACGTCTTAACAATACATTAATTATAAACTTTGATATAATAATTTCAAGGATGAAAGGAAGATAGCAATGAAAATTACTACTGAACAGAAAAAAATGTATGAGACTATTTTACAAGCATTTGGACCATCTGGATGTGAGCAAGAAGTTGTTAAACTATTAAAACAATATTATCAAAAATATACTTCAGAAATAATTCAAGATAATTTAGGGAGTTGCTTTGCTGTAATTCGAAATCAAAAAGGAATTATAAATCCAAAAAAAGTAATGTTAATGGCACATGGTGATGAAGTTGGTTTTATGGTTAGCCAAATTAATAGTAAAGGTTTAGTTCGTATTAATCCATTAGGAGGTATTTGAGAACAAACATTATTAGCTAAACGAGTAAAGTTATTAAAAGATGATGGAACGTTTTTGATTGGTGCGATTTCAGCAATTGCACCGCATTTTTTATCACCAGAAGCTCAATTAAAACCAACGCCAATTGCTAATATGTTAGTTGATTTTGGTTTTTCTTCACAAGCAGAAGCCTATAAAGTTGGAATTCGAGAAGGAAATTTTGTAATTTGTGAAGGTCCAACAGTTTTCTTAAATGATAAACGATTATTATCAAAAGCGATTGATAACCGAATGGGTGTTATTTTAGGATTAGAAGTTTTAGAACAAGTTAAAAATAAACAATTAGACTATGATTTATATGTTGGTTTTAGTGTGCAAGAAGAAGTTGGAATTCGAGGTGCTAAAACAGCAACAGCATTAATTAATCCTGATTTTGCAATTGTAACTGATGTTTCACCAGGACAAGATTATGAATCAACAACAACTTTTGGTCAATTAGGGCAAGGTGTAATGTTACGTGGAATGGATAATGGCTATATTACGCGTTATGATTTAATTCAATATCAACTTAAATTGATGAAAAAACATGCAATAAAATATCAATTTTATATTTCGCCAGGAGGAACTGATGCTGGAGCTGTTCATTTAACAACAGCTGGTATTCCAACTATTCAAGCGTGTTTAATTGCCCGTAATTTGCATACAATTAGTGGTATTATTGATTTAGATGACTTTAATGAAACAATTAAGTTAATAATAACAATTATTGAAGATTTAGATGAAACAAAAATTAAAGGATTTAATTGAAGTAATAAGGAGTAAAAATGGGAACAAAAACAATTGGTTTATCTTATAATCAAGGCTTTGATGTTTTAATGGGATATGAATCAACACCTGATGCAGTTAATTATGTTATTAATAATGATTATGTTTTATTTTATAATCAAAGCCACCAATGTTGTGGGTTTAATTTGTTAAATGCTAGTAAACATTTAACAACATCTTTGAAGTTAGGAATTAATAGTGATAATTCTGATTTATTAGCAGAGTTAGGAGGTATTTTTAAACAAAAAGATTATTCTTTTAATATTAATCAACAACCACAATTTATTGTTGGTAAAATTCTTGAGCGTAAAAAACATCCTAATTCAGATAAATTAAATATTTGTCAAGTAGACATTGGTTTATCAACTGAACAAATTATTTGTGGAGCTAATAATTGTGATATTGGCAAATTGGTTGTTGTTGCGCGTGTTGGGGCAATTATGCCTTCAGGTTTAAAAATTGTTCTTAGTGAATTACGAGGAATTATTTCAAATGGAATGCTTTGTTCTGAACGCGAATAGGTATTACCAATTACTATTATTGGTAAAAAAATTATGTTATTATATTATCAAAGCAACAATATCATCTGGGAAATAGTTTTTGAAAGGAATATTATAATGGGCAAAATTAAGACAGGGTATTATAGTGCAATTTATTTTTTAAAAACAGCAAATATTTTAAAAAATGAAAAACCAAATGATTTAATAACAATGCAGTTTTTTCAACGTGAAGAAAATGTTATTCTAGCAGGCGTTAATGAATGTGTTGAATTATTAAAAACAGAAGTTTTTAATGCGGAAAGTTTAGAAATCACTGCCTTAACCGATGGCGATTTAATTCAAGCTAATGAACCAGTTTTAAAAGTAACTGGGCATTATTATCAGTTTGGCCATTTAGAAGGTATTATTGATGGTATTTTAGCACGACAAACAAGTATTGCAACAAATTGTTATCGTGTATTACAAGCAACTAATAATAAGCCAGTGATATATATGAATGATCGTAGTGATTATTATTATAATCAAGAAAATGATGGTTATGCTGCAAAAATTGGTGGAATAACTAATTTTGTTACAACAGCACAAGTAACAAAATTAGTTGGTAATTATGAGCCTATGGGCACTGTTCCGCATGCTTTAATCCAAACTTTTAATGGTGATTTAATTGCAGCTTTGAAAGCTTATCAAAAGTTTTATTCAACTGATAAATTAGTGGCTTTAGTTGATTATAATAATGATGTTATTACTGATACTTTGCAAGTAGCACGTGCATTTTCAAATTTATATGCAGTTCGTGTTGATACTTCTCAATCATTAATCGATAAATATTTTCTTGGAAAAGAAGATAAGTATCCAAGTAGTGAAATTAATGGTGTTAATAAACACTTAATTCGTGCTTTACGTCAAACTCTAGATAAGGCAGGATATCAACATATTAAAATTATTGTTTCATCAGGATTTAATGTTCAAAAAATCCAGGATTTTGAAAAAGAAGGTGTTCCTGTTGATATTTATGGTGTTGGTGAATCGTTGGCAAAAATTAATATTGGCTTTACTGGTGATGCTGTTCAATTAAATGGTGTTGATCAAGCAAAGGTTGGGCGGAGTAATATTGCTTCGAATCGACTAGTTAAAAAATAAGAAATGTTTTATAATATATGTAAATAAAGGGGGTTTTCATGATGAGTGAAAATAAAAACCATAAAATAGAGTCTTATTATAATCATGATGATGCTTATCCTCATTTAAAACAGGAACGAAAACAATATCAAAATGAAAACGAAAAAATTACAATTGAAAATAATAAGAATAAATCTCCTTTAACATCGTTATGTGAAGTTATTTCACCTTTATATGGAAAAAAATTAGATGGTGCTGATGAATTTAAAGTTAATATGTCGCATTCATATAAACAACAAAAAGAAATTAATCCCATAACTTCGATTGAGAATGTTATTGCTCAGCGGGTGAGTGAGAAGAAGGCGGAGTTAGCGAAAATTCATATTACTGAAGAAAAAATTTCGTCTTTTGATAAAACTAACATTGAACCATATTTTCGAAAATATGATCCAGTTACAAATAAAGAAATTATTCCATCAACTTTAAAAACTAAAAATAAATTATCTGAACCAACGGCACAAACGGTATCATTTTTATTAAAGCCACGAAAAAGTGGAACAAATATTTTTGGCGATAGAACAGCTGAGTTAAAAGTAGAATTAGAACAAATTAAAGAAAAAATTCGTAATCCAATGCCACAACATAATGTTGATGATTATGAGCAAACAGCAATGTTTGAAGGAATTGAAGAGCAAAGAGAAATTAATGAACAGATTCGCAATGCAGTTGCTGAAGCTTATCATATTGATGATAATTTTTCTGAAGATATGCCATTAGAGCAACGCCGTCGATTAATCCAACATAATTCAACAAAAGCGGGAGCAGTTAGATTTAAAACGCTACTTAATTTACAAGAAAATAATTTAAATAATCAGTTTCTTCGTCGCCCGAAACCATTATCACAAAATGCATCAGGATATCATAAGAAATTGCATGATTTACGAAACAGTGATTCTGAACCAGATATGAACCACGTTAAAGAATATCATACTAATCGTAATTCTTATTTATCACGCATGTTAGAAATTGAAGAGCAAACAGCAAAGGAAGCAGAAGCAAAACGTCGTGAACGAATTAAAACACAAATTAATAATGTTCAAAGGTATAATGAAAATAATAATGAATAGGTAAGGAAAATTTTAAAAACTGATAGTGTGATTAAAAGAATGAATAGGGGAATCAACCAATTTTACTGGTGCTAATTTTTTTGTTAAAACCTTTATTATAAAAAAATAATTTAAAAAATATTATAAAATATTAGTAGGAATGCAATTATGAAAACACATATATTTAAATAATTTAACAAAAAGATAGGAATTAATTAAATGAATAGAAAAGTAAAAAAACAAACAATAATAATCAGAGGAACAACTTTTGGTGTCTTAGCAACAGCAGGAGCTATTGCAGGTATTGTTTTTGGTATTAGACATATAAATGGTGATTTTGAAACTGAAAAAAGCCAAATATGAGAAATGATTAAAGAAACACCCAAGGATACTGCCCATGTTGTTTTTATTAACGGATTTGTTGGTACATCTCTTGTTGAAAAGTATTTATTTGAAAGTGTTAAAGGTAAATTTTTGGTTGATATTATTCGTAGTTATATGGTTTCAGGTCGTGCAAAAAATGAGCAAGAACGTGTTGCTAAATATAATCAAAAGTTTTCACACAATAATTTAAATAACCAAGATAATGTTATTGATAAGCCTAATAGGTTGTCGCATATGAAATCGTATTTTTGGTTTAATGATAAAAAAGAAATTATTCGTTCTTTTACAGGTAGTGGTAATTTTTCAGAATCTGTCTTATTAAAAGTCCCATCTTATAAAGAAGTCTATTATATATTACTATTTAGTTAAGAAATTTATTACATTTACAATTTAATGTAAAAATATCTTAATTTAAAAAAAATCTAATATTTTTAGGCTAAAATAATACTAAGTGTAATTTTACACATATTGAATATGGAAAAATTCAAAGAAAGGTCACAAGTATGAAAAAAGGTCAAAAAAGAAAACTAAAATTATGACATAAAATTACAATTTGGGGAATCTTAAATGCTTATGCGTTATTATTATTAATTGCTGTGTTTGCTTTACCACAAACACCTTGACATTGTCGTTTATTCGCGTTTATCAATATTTTTGTTATATTATTAGCACAAGTAATTTATTATACTCGTCTTTATTTTAAAAATAAAAAGAAAGCAACTAAAAATAAACCTATTAAATTGCAATAATTTTAAAAAACTAAAAAGAACACTTTATTCCTATAAATAGCATTATTTAAATGGTAAAATGTTCTTTTTTTATTTTTTGTTAGTTGTAAGATAAATTAAATGATATTTTCGTTTTCCACGACGAATAATTAAATATTTATCAAATAAAAAATTATCTTTTGCTACAAGTCAAGTTTCTTCTTTAACAATTTGCCCATTAATAGTAATTGCACCTTGTTCTAAAAACTCACGACCTTCACGTTTAGAAGAAACAATCTGTGCTTGTACTAATAAATCAAGCAGCGGCAAATTAAGATTTGTTAAATGAAAATTAGGTAAATTGTTATCAAGTTGGTCTAGCTGTTGTTCTGATAATTCATGTAAATTGCCTTTAAATAAAGCTTCGCTAACAATTTGTGCTGTTTTTAATTCTGCTGCTTGATGAACAAATAAAGTTACTTCTTCTGCTAGTTTTTTTTGTGCAATGCGTTGTGCTGGTTCATTTTGGTGAACTGCTTCAAGAGCAATAATTTCTTTTTCAGATAACATTGTTAAATAACGTAATAATTTCCCTGCTTCTTGGTCATCTTGGTTATAAAAGAATTGATAAAATTCATACGGCGATGTTTTTTTTGAATCTAATCAAACTGCCCCTGATTCTGTTTTTCCAAATTTGGAACCATCAGCTTTTGTTAATAAATTCATTGTCAAACCACAAGCTAAATTATCTTCTCCAATTTGTTTATAAATATAATCTGTACCCGAAGTAATATTTCCTCATTGGTCACTACCACCAGTTTGAACAGCACAATCATAATTAATATATAATTGATAAAAGTCATAAGCCTGCAATAATGTGTAAGAAAATTCAGTATATGATAAACCAACTTCAATTCTAGTTGCAATATTTTCTTTTGCTAATAAATAACTAATATTAAAATCTTTACCAACATTTCGCAAAAAATCAATCAAGGTCATTTTTTGCAATCATTCAGCATTATTAACCATTTTAACTTTTGACCCAATTAATTGTTGCATTTGATTACTAATGGTTTCCACATTATGTTTAATTGTTTTATCATCTAGCAATACCCGTTTTGCTTTTTTTCCACTAGGATCACCAATCATTCCTGTCCCACCACCAATAATAGCAATTGGTTGAAATCCAAACATTTCAAAACGTTTTAATAACATAATTTGAATTAAATGCCCAACATGTAATGAATCACCGGTTGGATCAAAACCACAATAAACTCCTTTTTTTAATTCTTGCGCTTTTAATAATTTTGCTTCATTAGTTACTTGTTTTAATAGTCCTCTTCATCTTAATTCTTCTAAAATATTTTTTACCATCATTTATCTCCTTTGCTATTTAAAAAACTCTAAATTATTAGAGTTATTTCTTATCTACTTTTGAATCTTTTTTAATTGGGGCAGACTTTCCTTCTTCAATAATTTTTTCAGAAATTGATGATGATGTTTTTTTCAAATCTTCAGTTACCTTAATTCCAGCGTCAATTGCTGAAACTGTTATTTTTGCTAAATCTTTTGCCACTGCGCGCACATTAGGTGATTTTGCTGCTGCTTTAATTAATTTAACTGCACCATTATCAATTTTCTTTAATGTCTTATAAGCCATTTCTTTTGTTGAAGCAGAATCTAAAATTTCAACTGCACCTTTGACATTTTTAATGTGCAATTCAATATCAGCTGCAACTTCATCTGATTCTATTCCTTGCGATTTTTCTCATACAATCTCAATTTTATTAACCATTTTTTTAAGTTGTGGATTATATTTTTTAACTAAATTAATGAAATCTTGTCGTAATTCTGAACCTTTTTTCGGAGCAATTAACATTCCTACTACCATCACTGCCAATGTTTTAACAAATTTAAATGCCATAATTATTCCTTCTCATCAGAATTAGCAAAATCTTTTAATTTATCAACAATTCGATAGGCAATGTCTTTATTACGAGCAATAATTTTCACTCATGCTTTAACGTTTCGTTTTGCAAAAGCTTCAAAAACATCAATATAATTTGAAACTTTAACAACGGTATCAACAGTAGAATTTAACATTTCTGATTTATAAGTTAAGTCTTCAACAAAATAATCAAATTTCTTAGCAGCAATTGCAACTTTTCGCGCAGCAATAATGCCATAACAGCAAAAAACAATTGCTAAACATAATAAAACAATGATTAAAATTGTTTGTGAAATTAATAAATTATCATTTGCTGCTAACATATAGATCATTCTTTTCCACCCTTTTTCTAATCGTATTAAATATTACTTTTATATTTATATTATAACTTATTTTATAATTTATTTTAAATAATATTAGAATAATTAGTTAACTTAATGATAAAAATTAATATATACTAATTTACAACAATATATAATTTATCTTTACAAGATAGTATTAAACCAGTTTTTACATTAATTTGTTTTATGTTATATCAAAGAATAAAATCAGTAATTAATGCAAAATACTCAAAAATTTACGATATTGTAGTATTTTTTTACTTTTATTAATTATTATGTAAATTAAGTTGTTTAAAAATATTAAAAATTTCCAATTAATAGACTTCTTGCATAACCTAGTTATTTTAAAATTCCTATAAAATATATTTAAAATAGAAATTATAGGAATCTAAAATTATGAAATTTGATA
>NZ_RXFY01000030.1:0-2460 GCF_044714355.1 Spiroplasma sp. ald
GGAACAACGATTGCAACTTATCATCCTGAACCAGGAATGGATGGTAAATTTTTACAACATTTAAAAGTACATGGGCGTAATAAAATGGAATGTGTTAATTGCCATAAATTAATTGATAAAATTTTTGTCAATGGACGAGGAACTTATTTTTGTAATTATTGTCAAAAATTAAAATAAAAAGGCATTCCTTGTTTAGAAATGCCTTTTAGAAAAAAATATTTACTAACGGATACCTATCTTTGGGTATTACCTTTTAGGAGGCCCATCCATCAGGTAATGATAAGCTCTGTTTGTTTACTATATGTTGCCATATAGTACTTTATTTATAACACGGGATTTTTAAAAAAGAGGATAAGAATTCTAAAAATTATATTTTTTTCTTTTTTTTGGTAAATTTTGGTAAATTAGGTAAATATTAATAAATTCCTTTGTTTTATATTATTTTTTAAAATAAAAAGTTTATAATATTATCGTAATATTTTATATTAGAAGGGAAAAGAATTATGGGACAAAAATATCATGCTAGATTAGTTAATGCTAGTGAAATAATTAAAAAAGCACATCAAAATAAATATGCTGTTGGTCATTTTAATATTAACAACCTAGAGTGAACAAAAGCTTTATTAGAATCTGCGCAAGCAACAAAAACACCAATTATTTTAGGAGCTTCAGAGGGAGCGATTAAATATATGGGAGGTTATAATTTAGTTGTTGCGATGGTTAATGCGTTATTAGACTCATTAGACATTACTGTTCCAGTAGCATTACATTTAGATCATGGTCAATCAGTAGAAACTTGTAAAATGGCAGTTGATGCTGGTTTTTCCTCAGTGATGTATGATGGTAGCCACCACCCATTTGTTGAAAATCTAAAAAATACAAAAGAAGTAGTAGCATATGCAAAAACAAATGGTATATCAGTTGAAGCTGAAATTGGTACAATTGGTGGAGAAGAAGATGGTGTAGTTGGTGCTGGTGAAATTGGTGATCCAAAAGAAGCTGCGGAAATGGTAGCAACAGGAATTGATTTTCTTGCTGCAGGAATTGGAAATATTCATGGTCCTTATCCAACTGGATGACCAGGTTTAAATTTTCAACCTTTAGAAGATATTCAAGCTGCTGCAAAAATTGGAATGGTTTTACATGGTGGTAGTGGAATTCCGCAAGAACAAGTTAAAAAAGCAATTTCATTAGGAATTAGTAAAATAAATGTTAATACTGAACTACAAATTGCATTTGCTGCTGCAACAAGAAAATATATTGAAGAGGGAAAAGACAAACCAGAAAATGGGAAAGGGTTTGACCCACGAAAATTATTAAAACCTGGATATGAAGCAATTAAAGCAACATTTGATGAATTAACATCATGGTTTGGATGCAAAGGTAAAGCATAAAAAACATTTCAAGAATGAAATGTTTTTTTCTTTAATTTTATGTTTAAATAATGTTAATAAACAATTTCAACAAAAAGTTTACTTAGAAAAAGGAGTTTTATTAGTTATGATTCAAAAATTTAGTAATTTTTATCAATTTTCAACAATAACAAGTTTAGCTGCTGGTAATTTTGACGGTATGATTAAGCTTGGGACGTTATTAAAGCAAGGTAATTTTGGATTAGGAACTTTTGACCATTTAGATGGTGAATTAATTGTGCTAGATGGTGTGGGATATCAATTAAAATCAGATGGAACAGTTAATGAAGTTACGGCAAGTATGACAAGTCCATTTGCTGTTATGGCATTTTTTGAAGAACATCAAAAAATTAATATTTCACAACTAACTAGTTATGAAGAAATTCAGCAAGTTATTGTAGATAATTTACCAAGTTTAAATTTATTTTATGGGATTAAAATTAATGGTTTATTTTCGGAAATAAAAACAAGAACTGTTTCATGGCAAGAAAAACCATATCCAACTTTATTAAAAGCATCAGAACAACAAGGAATTCTTAATGCTAAAAATATTAATGGTGATATTGTTGGTTTTTGAACTCCATCTTTTGCCAATACATTGGGAGTTAATGGTTTCCATTGCCATTTTATTAATACTGAAAAAAATACTGGAGGTCATATTTTTGATTTTCAATTAGATTCAGGTACTATTGAAATATGCTATTTTTCAAAAATTAACTTAGAATTACCCACAAATAAAGAATATTTAGAAACAAATTTAATGGCTTTTGAATTACAAAACGAAATTGAATTAGCAGAAAATGCAAAAAAATAAAATTATCTTAAATCTTAAAGTTCTTAATTAAGAACTTTAAGATTTTTTTATTTAAATTTATATTTTTAAAATAAATTTATAATTTAAGGATTTATATTATAAAATTAATATGTAAAGTAAAAACTATGAAATTAAATTTTTAAATAATAGACTTCTTGCATAACCTAGTTATTTTAAAATTCCTATAAAATATATTTAAAATAGAAATTATAGGAATCTAAAATTATGAAATTT
>NZ_RXFY01000031.1:0-8357 GCF_044714355.1 Spiroplasma sp. ald
TAATTTTAGATTCCTATAATTTCTATTTTAAATATATTTTATAGGAATTTTAAAATAACTAGGTTATGCAAGAA
Organism: Spiroplasma sp. ald; assembly: GCF_044714355.1. Taxonomy (NCBI): domain Bacteria; kingdom Bacillati; phylum Mycoplasmatota; class Mollicutes; order Entomoplasmatales; family Spiroplasmataceae; genus Spiroplasma; species Spiroplasma sp. ald. The sequence goes on from NZ_RXFY01000031.1 coordinate 75, forward strand.
GTCTATTATATTCTTTTATGAGGAATGAATAAAAGTGTGTTTGGAAACAAAATATTTAGAATATTTTGCATTCTATCAATAATTTGTTATAGTTTGCAATCATATTTTACTAGTATTCATTATTCAATGACAATGTTAAATATTGGTAACGGTCAAACAATTATTTTTCAAGACAAGCGTACTTTAAAAACAGTTTTATATGATGTTGGTGTTGGCTATGGTCGTTCAAAACAATTAGTTAGTAATTATTTAAAATGAGCAAGTATTAATTGAATTGATGCTATTTTTGTTTCACATCAACATGATGATCATAAGAATAATTTATCAACTGTAAAAAAATATTTTAATATTAAACAAGTAATTCAAAATGATACAAAATTGAAAACATTTCAATTTGGTGGATTAGGATTTACTGTCTTACATAAAACAATTAATGATAAAGATGAAAATAATAATAGTTTAGTGCTTTTGGTTAAAATAAGTCAATATCAAATTTATTAACAGGTGATATTAGTAAAAAATTGAAATAAATTTATTACGAGAAAAATTATCTCCAATCACTCTGTTACAAGTTCCGCATCATGGTTTAGAAACTAGTTCAAGCTTAGCATTTTTACAAAAAATAACACCAAAGGTTTGCTTCATCTCTGGTGAAAAAACAAAACGCCAAAATTATCCGGCGCCAATTGTTGTTGAAAATTTAAAAACAATTAGGTGTCAAATTTATTTTACAAATGGTAGAAGAAATCTTCAATTTAATATTATGTCAGCATCAACAACAATTAAATTATTTTAAATCCTTAATTTATTTTTTATTTTATATGATAATATTACTTTGTCAGAAGTTTTAGAACATTCTAAAGGAGCTTTAAAAGATGTTTTTAATATATGGAGAAGATGCTTTTTTAATTAAAATGCAAAAAAATAAGATTTTAAAAAAAATTAATCCTGATAATGAGTATGATTTACAAGAATATAATTACTTAGAAGACCCCCTATTATCTATTCTGAATGATGCCAACACAATTCCAATGTTTTCAGGAAAAAGAATAATAATAGTTAATGATAGTTATTTTCTTACAGAAGAAAAGATTAAGACAAAAATAGACAATAAAAGTTATTTAACAAGTTTAATGGAATATTTAGCAGCTCCAAATCCGAGTACTTTTATTATTTTTATTTGTCCAGTCAATAAACTTAGTAATCGTTTAAAAATAACTAAACAAATGTTAGCGTTAACTAGTGTTTTAAAAGCAACAAATTTATCATATAATGAATTAATTAAGTTTATTGATGATTATATTACAAAGCATAATGGGACGATTAAACAAAATTTAATTCCTAAGATTGTTGAATATTTGCCAAATAATTTATATGTTATTAAAAATGAATTAGAAAAATTATTATTAATAAATTCAAATATTACGATGGAATTAATTGAAAATAATATGACAAAGTATTTAGATACCAATATTTTTAAATTAGTTGATGATTTATTAAAAAATGATTTGAATAGTTTTTTAATAAATTATCATTATTTACAAGAACGCGGTTTAAATAGTATTGCTTTATTAGCATTAATTACCAATAGTATTATTTTTACAAGAAATATTATTGTTTTATCTGCTTTAAAAAAAACACCCTCACAAATTGCAGAAATTTTACAAATTCATCCGTTTCGAGTAAAAAAAATTTCAGAGCATATGCATAATTTCAGTATTAATAAAGCAAATAATATTATTCAAGAATTATTTTGAATTGATTATAATATAAAAAAAGGTATAATAAGAAAAGAAATTAGTAGTGATTTGTATTTAATTAAATTATTTGATATAAATTAAATTATTACAAAAAGAGAGATGAGGGACATAAATAAATGAAAGAAAATAAATTATATGCCCATATAGTTTATACATTATATAATATCTTTAACGATGATAATATTAAGGCACAAGTAATAGTTAACCAGGACTTTAAAAAATTAGTAATTCAACAAATTTGTAATTTATTAACATTAGAAAAAGAATTTAATGCAAATTTAAATGATAATAAATTTACTCTTTGATTTGCTCAAGTTTTGGCTGATATTACTAATGAATCAGAAACAATTGAAAAGGTTGACGGGGCTACTTTTAATATGTTAGATGAAGAATATGTTGCTTTTGTGCAATATATTGTTTCAAATTTTAGTGTTGAAAAAAATTATATTACCAGAGAAAACATCGTCACTAATGAGTTAATTGATGCCACAGCTGATTTTACTGATGAAAAAGCAATTGATAATGCTCGTGAGAAGTTAAAAGTTAAAGCTAATGAAGAAGGGGCAGACGAATCACAACCGGAAGTAGGACCAGCAAGAGGAATTGGAGACATAGGAGCGCCAATGGGTGGCATTAGCCCAGACTTTAGTGATCCAAGTAAATTTTATATGTCACAAATGATGCAGCAAATGGCAAATATGCCAATTCATCCACGCTTAGACCCACGGTTTTATTTTTATACTTCAAAACCAAAGTATATGCCAATTTTAAAGAAAATTGTTGCTAGTTTTGTTATTTTAGCTTCTGTTTTGTTAATTTTATTGTGATTTTTAAATTCCTATTTAAATATCTATTTAGACACAAAAGTAATTGTTTATACAATCCCAGGAACTAGTGCAGTTGTTATTATTGGTGGTGGGGCTGATAGTGCTTTACATAATGCTAACAATAATTTTAGTGAAGTATTTAGTTTTGGTCCAAAATATAAATTTTTATTAATGCAGTCCGCCGGATTGCAAACCTTCTCAGGAATTTTATCGATTTTGCCAGGAATTTTCTTGGGTTATGAATTATTAGGGAAAAAGCGTTTTAAACGGGATAATTATGTTGTTAGATTATGACCAGTTGTATTATCAATCATTATTTTTCTTTATTCTTCATTGTCATTAATTCAAGTATTATTACCAAATGTTGTTGAGAAATATTTTAATAGTATATCGGTACCTAATAATGGCTATATTATTAAAAACGACCCACAATTAGAAATAACAGAATGATTATTATTACCAGATTCAGATTTAACTATGACAATTAATAGTTTAGTAAGCGAAGTTTATAATAGCACAACTTACCAAGTATTACATATTTTTACAATTATTTCAATGATTGCTGGTCTTCTTGCGGGAATTATGGTTATTATTTTAGCAGTTTTAGCTCCTAAAACAGACCGTAATAAATTAATTCGTGCCAATACAGAATACCAAAAAGCAGTTACTGCAATGATGAATGGACAAAAATATGAAATGGATCCAACATTATTTGATGATGAGTTTAAGGATGATAATGTTTTTGAAAAAGATGATTCTAATAAATCAAAAGATAAATAAAAAAAATCATAATTAATATGATTTTTTTTATTTTTTTAATATTTACTGTCTTTGTTGAAAAGGATTTTGAAATTAATGTGCTTTAAGCATTAATCTGCTTTTAACACGAGCAGCTTTATTAGCATGATAAATTCCTTTAGTAACTGCTTTGTCAACTAAACTAATTGCAGTATTAACTAATTGTGATGCGTTTGCTTCTTGTGCGTTAATAGCGATTTCTGCTTTTTTGATTGCTGTTTTTACTGATGATTTAAAAGATTTATTTGCTAAATTAGCTTTTGAATTTGTTTTAACTCTTTTAATTTGTGATTTAATATTAGCCATTTTTGCTCTCCTTTCGACTTTTAATACACAAAGGAATTATAGCAAATAGATAAAAAAGTGTAAAAGAAAGTACTACTTTTTTTAATATTTTATCATTATTTTTTTAAATATATCTGTATAATAATTGTAAAGTAGGTGGATATAGAAATGGGATATTATTATCAACACCATTTAGGGTTTTCTTTTCATTGTTTGCAACGAATTCGAGAACGAATTCCTGCTTTTAAAAATGAAAATGACTGAATTATTAAAGAAAAAATTATTAAAATGATTGATAATTCTTCTGATCGAATTGAGACAACAAAAAATTTATATATTAAATTGGATGATTTAAAAGGGAACTTATATGTTGTAGTTGCAAAACAGACAAGATTAATTGTAACAGTAACTCCAATGAGTCCTGGAAAATTATTGGATATTATTACAAGGAATTAATTTTTGTTTTTTATTTAAAAAATCAATATGTTATAGTTAAATTGTAGGAAAAGGAGAACAACAAGAATGAAAATTGTGATTGGGAATGATCATACAGGTATTGAAATGAAAAATGCAATTGTTAAACATTTAATTGCACAAAAATATGAAATTATTAATTTAGGTACAGATAGTATTGAGGCAGTTGATTATCCTGATATTGGTCAAGCTGTTGGTGAACGCGTAATTAAAGAAAAAAATAGTATTGGAATTATAATTTGTGGAACAGGAATTGGAATTTCAATTGCGGCAAATAAAGTAAAAAGAATTAGAGCAGCATTGTGTAATGAAACAATGCTAGCAAAATTAGCGCGCGAACATAATAATGCTAATGTTTTGGCATTGGGTGCTAGAGTTATTGCAAATCAAAATGCAATTTGAATTGTTGATATGTTTTTAAATAGTACTTTTGATGCTGGTCGTAATACGCTTCGTGTTGAAAAACTTAATAACCTTTAGGATAAAATTATGAATAATTGAGATAATTTATTTTTGTATCCTTTTTTAACAATTTTACTTATGTTAGGATATATAACTAACTTGGTTAAAAAAGGAATAAAATCTTTTTATCAATGAGTTTTTATTATTCAGCATTTTTGTTTTTGGTTAGCATTATCATGTTCACTAACTTTAAATTATAATTTTATCATTTTTGATTTTGCTAAAAATATTAATTCAATTACTCTTTTATTATTAGTTAGTACATCTTTATACGCGGTAATCTTTTTTATTCCAGCTTCATGAATTACAGGATTATTTCAAAGTCGGAAATTATGGTTTTGAATTTCATATTGCTTAATGTTTTTAGGAATTTTATTAGTTTTTATTTTACCGCAAAATTGAATTACTATGATTATTTGTACCATTACTTTTGGCTTTGGTGTTTCAACAAATTCATTATGATATTTAAGTTTTAATGAGATTTATTTTTATCGAACTAATCCTTTTGCAACAGTAACTTTAAATTTACCAATTGTTGTAATAGCGAATATGACTGGTGCTAATGTATTGATGTTTGTTAAAAATTTTAATAATAGTGAATTAACATTCCGTTATATTATTTTTGGAATAAGTACTATTATCCTAATGTTTTCATTTGCTTTTTGTTTTATATGCCGGAAATTAAAAACAATATTGGTGCTTTTTCTCCGAAAGTTTTAAAACATTTTAGTACATTTTCATGATGAAAAATTATTGTTATTCTTAGTCTATTATTTTTTATTGCTATTTTAAGAGAATTAAATCAAGGTGATTTTTTAAATATTATTTTAGCACAAGAAACTTGAGTACGTTATCACAGTAAAATGATGGTGGAACATTATTTACATTTAGTTCAGGAAATTTGATGGTTTGCACAAATTATTGGAGCAATGTCTATTTATTTTTTTATTAGAAAAATTGGAATTAAGAATTCATTAATTTTATCATTAATAATTTGAAGTCTATATTTTATTTTTGTTGCTATCATTCCAATTCCGGAAGTTTTATTAATTTGTCAATTTTTAAATGGTTTTGCAATGATATTTTTGTTTGGAATTTTATTTTCAATTACAATGATGTGGAATTATCGGATTCAAAATCAACCTGTCACGGGTTGTTTTTCAGCATTGAATGCTTTAGTAACATTTCTTATACAGTTCTTAATCCGGGTTTTTGCCCATTATCAAGTTGGTATTTTTAGTAATTTAAATTTAGATTGAAATTTACCATTTATTAAAAATGATTTATTTTTAGATTCATTAAAGCAAGTTATTTTATATTTATATTTAAGTTGTGCTATTAGCTGCTTTATTTTAATTGTTGTTGTTTTCTTTAGCATTAAATTTATTAGTGGTGAATATTATAATCGCAACCAATTTGAAAGTAAGCTTAGTGAATTAGTTGGAATCGTTGTTATCCATGAGATTGATCAAAAAATTGCTTTAAAAAAATATTTACAAAAAAAGAAGTTACATAATAACTTCTACTGCAATAATATCAGGCATTTCTTGTTTAACAATTTGTTCAACACCATCTTTAATTGTTGAATCAATTAATCCGCAACCAACACATGCTCCTGCCAAACGAACATAAACAATATTATTTTTAACTTCAACAAATTCAATATCGCCGCCATCTTGGTTAATATAAGGGCGAAGATTATCAATAATATCTTTTGCTTGATTTGTTTGTGTCATTCTAATCACCCTCACTATTTAATTATAGCATTTTTATAACAAAGTTAGTTTAATTAATTATGGATATGTATATAATATAGGTAGAGATTCAATTTAGAATTTTTATTGGAGTTTAAGTGTTTAGAGGAGGACTAATGGAAGAAAAAAGTTTTAGTATATATGGCCTATCTGCTGGAATAAAATTAGCAGACGAAATTTGTAAAATTTTAGGTGTAACAAGACAAGAAATGGAAACTGTTCGTTTTGCTGATGGTGAAATTTTGGTAAGGGCAATGAATTCAGTGCGGGGGAAAGATGTTTATATTATTCAATCAACATCTTGGCCAGTCAATGAGAATCTAATGGAATTATTAATTGCAATCGATGCTCTAAAACGTGGTAGTGCACAAAGCATTAATGTGGTCATTCCTTATTTTGGATATGCTCGTCAAGATCGAAAAGCACGTGGTCGCCAACCAATTACATGTAAATTAGTGGCGAATATGTTAACAACAGCAGGGGCAACAAGAGTAATGACTGTTGATTTACATTCACCACAATCAATGGGATTTTTTGATGTTCCAGTTGATGATTTACGTTCAACACAAGAATTAGTAAGAACAATTGTTCGAAAAATTGAAGAAGACCATCTTAAAGAAGAAATAACAATTGTTTCACCAGACCATGGTGGATTAGTACGGGCACGAGATGTGGCTAATCGTTTAGGAAATTTAGCTGGGAATATTGCAGTAATTGATAAGCGCCGTCCAAAACCAAATGTTAGTGAAGTTCAATTTATTTTAGGAGATGTCAAAGACCGTATTTGTTTTATTGTTGATGATATGATTGATACAGCTGGCACAATTTGTAATGCAGCAAAAGCATTAAAACAGCATGGGGCAAAAGCAGTTTATTTATTAGCATGCCATGGAGTATTTTCACCCCCAGCAAAAGAGCGTTTAACAGAACTTATTAATGATGGTACAGTTAAAAAGGCTATTGTTACAAATACAATTGATATTAATCAAGATCGATTATTTGACGGGTTAGAAGTCATTTCAATTGCTGATTTAATTTCACACATGATTAGAGCAATGATTGAAAAACGTAGTTTATCAGATGTTTATTCAAAATGTAATGAGCAAATAAAAAAAATAATTGAGAAAATAAAAAATAAAATAGTTGGTAAAGTTTGCATTGTTTAGTTAAGAAATGCAAACTTTTTTTATAACATTTTTTAAGAAAGAGAGTAATTTATTTATGATTAGATAATCAATTTTAAAGTAGTTTTTTGCTATAATTAAATTAAGAAAAAGCTATTTATCCAAATTATTATTATATTGCAATATACACTAGTTAAAAATATCAAGGAGCAAATAATGATAACTTCAATTTATGGTTATAGACGTATTATCCAAATTATTATTAATATAAGTATTTTAATTTTAATATTATTATTATTATTATTGACTATTAGTTACTATTTATTTACAGCAGTTTTCTTTTTTAAGTACAATATTAGCATTACTATATATGATCCCATTTTTCAAATATTTTTTCTTAATTTTATTTTAAAAGGTTATTATCCATATTTAACTATTGTTCTGTATTGTGTAATTATGAATATTTTTTATAGTATTTTAATTATTACTTGAACAACAGTATTAGAAGATAATAAATATAATAAATATTATTTTTTAATTTTAATATATAGTTTTTTTAACTTAAGTTTTATTATTAATTTATTCTTTTTTAATAAAAAAGAAATTGACAAAATTGTTAAAACAAATATTAATGTTAATCAAAGAATGAATTTTCATGAAAATATTATTATTTTTATTACGAGTATTTTTGTTTTTGCTTACTTTGCTATTTTATTTTCAACAGCAGATATTTTAGCGATAAAAGAAGAAATATTTCCTTTTGTGACATGTATAGTTATTTTTTCATTATTTTTTATTC
>NZ_RXFY01000032.1:0-2484 GCF_044714355.1 Spiroplasma sp. ald
TTTATTAATACCGTTTTTTATCAAAAGGCAACTTTTTTAAAATTTGCATTAATTGGACAACATTATTATTATGTCTAAAATTAATTATTTTATTATTATTTCATTTAGTTGGTAGTATTCTTAATTCTTGTATTAAGAATGCAAATAGTTTTTTAGTAAATTAAATATTACTGGTTATTTAACAACTATTTATTTTATTGCCACACAAACAATTAAAGCTTTTTTTATTAAGAAACCTAAAAAATTTGTTTTAGATTTTACAAGTTTAAAAATAATTTAGAAAATAAAACTTTCATAATTTAGAGTTTTATTTTTTAATTGTAAATGCAAATGTAGCAAATTCTTAATGCAATTCAAAAAAATAATGAAAAATTGTAGTTAATAACTTGCTACAATACCTTATTTTTTAAAATATTTTTATTTCCTTTTACAAATTCTTAATTGTCATAAAAATTCATTCATAATTATAAATTTTAAAATTAACTATTTATTTTTTTGTATTTTATATTCATATCGTGTAATATTTTACATAATTTATTTTATTGCTTAATAACTTTTTTTGTAATATCATTTATAAGTCAGTGTTTTTTATAAATTTATAAAGGGGTTATTTGAATATGAGCAACAACGAAAAAGAAATTAGTGAAAATATGGATGGCGATAATGGAAATCGAAATGAAGTTGTTGAGTCTAAAACTGAAAAAAATATCAATAACATTAAATATGGTCGTGCGACATTTGGAAGCATTTTTAAAACAGAATTGTATAACTCGATTGCTCGCGATAAAAAACATTTATTAAGATTTTTGCTAATCTGTTTTATGTCATTTTTATATGGAATTATTTGTATTACTGAAGTTTGAGATCCAGTTGCTAATATTTAAAAAGTACCTATGGCAATTGTCAATCGTGACAATGCAGCCTGTGTTGCTTATGTAAATACAAAAGGTGGGACAGAGTTTATTGATAATGCTGTTAAAGTTGGTTATTTACAAGCAAAAAATTCAGAGGAATGTAGTGGTCAAGCTAGCAAATGATATCAAAGTGAAGGATTTGACCCCAATCAATATGAACTTAATTATCGTTATGCTTCATTAATTGACAGTGTTATTACTAATAATTAATAGCAAATACGATGAAAATTCAAAAACATTAACAACATCGATTGGTGATATTACACCAACAATTAAATATTTAAAAGAAGATGAAACTAACTTTACACCAAATAGTAAATATTGAGTGCAATTAAAAATTCCAACTAGTTATACTTTAAATACATATAAATTAATGCGAGGATTAGCACAAATTGGTGAGCCTAATTTTACTGATGATGATGAAAATGATTTCTTTAAAATAATGAATTATTTTAGCAGTAATAAAATGGAATTTTGAGCAACTTATGAACATAGTTTTATGATTGGAAATATGATGAGTATGTTACAAGTTGGTTTTGGAACTTTAGCAACTAGTATTTTAACAACATTAGCACCAGAAACAATGTTTTGATTATCATCACGTCAAGACCATGGCGAAAGTTCAAACGGTGATGGTAGTTCTCGTTTTGGTGAGTATTATATTATTCCCAAAAAAATATTAATAATTATGATTGTGATGGGCCCGGAACTGCTTGTTCTTCTGGTGCTAAACCAGGTGAACCATCAAATTTATATAAAGCATTACAACATTTAAAAGAAAAAAATCCGGTTTTATATGAATCTGTAAATAAAATGTTTAATCATATTAAAAATGATGTGCTTGTTTCAATTAATATTGGAATAACAGTTAATCTTAAAAATGGAACAAATTTTACCATTTGCATTTCAAATTATGTTTTCAGATTTAGGAAATCCAAACAATGATCCAAGATGAGAACAACGTGTTTATTTTTCTGAATACAAAACAAAATTATTATCAGTAACACAATACTTTTTAAATAATATGTCACGCTCAACAAGCGTTGATAGACATATTCAAGGATATGAATTTGGAACATATGGATATGGATTAGGATTATATTTCATTTCAATTTCATTATGAATTGGAGCAATTACGCAAACTTTTATTTATCGTAAAAAAAGTTACACACCTAATGCAAAATGATATCAACATTATTTTTCAAAATGATTTACAATGTTAATTACTTCTTATGCTCAAACATTATTATTTTTAGGCTTATTGGCTGTTGGTTATGGAAAATTAGGCTCACCAATTGTTTATATGTTAATGTGAATGATAGTCACCGCGACTGTCTTAACAACAATAACCCAAGCTTTATGATATTCGATGCCAGATGATAATGTTGGACGATTCTTATGTATTATTTATACGGTTTTTAATTTAACTGCTGGTGGTGGAAGTTTTCCAGTTATTTTACAAAATGGTTTTTTCCAAGCAATTAGTTACATTGTGCCATTTAAATATACAATTTTTGGAATGAGCAATATTAGACTTCTTGCATAACCTATTAAAATAATTGTAAATATT
>NZ_RXFY01000033.1:0-10359 GCF_044714355.1 Spiroplasma sp. ald
TGGTTTTACAAATAAAAAAACCATTTTAGTAAATGGTTTAATTTATTATTCTTATTCAATTTCTATGTATTTTTTAAAACCCTTCTTTTTTCCATGCGACCATATTATTAATTTAGCAAATAAGCTGAACATTGATGTGGCTTTAGTTACTAATAATCCGAACATTGATCAATTATATAAAATTAAACATAAAATTTTATTTGAAGTTCATACAAAAGAAAATGAGCGTTTTCCAGCATTATCTTCTAAAATTGTTCAAATTTTAATATCTGATATCATTTTTCGAAGTTTATTAAAAATTCATCCAAATTTGGAAAATAAGATTAACGCAGCTAACGCAATTAACGAAGACTACAATCAAAGTGCTAATAAAAATAAAGACTCTTAATTAAAAGAGTCTTTATTTTGTTCATTTTCAAACATCTCTTTTGTATAGTTAAAGACACTACTATACTTTTGAAGAATATCAGTTACTGCTAAATCAGCTTTAATTTTTCCTGCTGATAAATAAATAACCCGCTCACAAAAACGTTCAATTTCTTCCATATTGTGTGATACGAGCAACATTGCTCGTTGATTAATAATAATATTTTGTTCTAAAAATTGAAAAATAGTTTCTTTAACTGCAATATTTAAGCCAATTGAAACTTCATCCAAAATTACTAATTGTGGCTGATGAATAACTGACAATAAAATGTTTAATCGCTGTTGCTGACCTCCTGATAATTTAACAATCTTTTTTTAGCAACTTCTGTTAACTGATAAATGCTAATTAATTGTTTAATTTCATCCTGCTGGAAAGATAACTGAAATACTTTACAATAATATTTAATCATATCCATTATTGTTAACCCATGTGGATATTGGGAATTTTGAAACTGCATTCCAATGGTTAAATTTGGTTGATAAATAATTTCACCATTATTAGGCTTTCGCACACCAGCAATAATCTCGCTTAATGTTGTTTTACCACTTCCATTAGCACCAATTAAACCAATTTTTTCATGTTGATGGATTATTAAATTAACATCTTTTAAAACAAATTTTTGATGGTATTTTTTGCTAATAGCTTTGGCTTCTAAGATAATTGCCATAAAATCCTCCTATTTTTAAGGCTAATTATTCCTTATTTTACCATTAAGGAAAAGATTTTCATTTTAACTTTATCGTAAATAAAGCGTAATTTGCCAAACTATACCATTTTCAAGAAAAAAGATTTCATTTTATAATCTCCAAAGAAGTATTATAATTGATCTTAGGAAAGTAAAATTCTCAATTCCATCAATTTTTGGTATCATAAATATTCATTAACAAGATTTAAAAAGATATATTTTGGTCATAAACTATAATTGTAACGGCAATGAACAATATGACATAAAATAAAAAAATGATATTATTAAATATCATTTTTTTATCTAAAAGTACTAATTTTGATTTGTTGCTTTAAACTTTCCACTAACAATTTGTCAGCAATCCCTTGACTAAATGCTGTCGCTGATCCAGCACAAATACCGGTTAACATTCCTTCTTGATAATCATCTGTTGCTAAATATGTTCCAACAAATCCAGCAACCATTGAATCACCAGCGCCAACTGAATTAATTAATTGTCCTGTTGCAGTATTACCAACATAAACATTTGTTGGAGTAATTAAGATGCTCCCATCCTTACCACTACTAATTAAAACATTTTGTACCCCTTGTTCTTGCAATCTTTTTCCTAAAGCAACAATTTCTGCTTTTTGAGTAAATTGGTAATTTGTTTCAAATAGTTCATTTAATTCCGTTAAATTTGGTTTAATTAAGAATGGTTTAGATGATAAAGTTGATAATAAAACATCTTTTGTTGCATCAACAACAAATAAGATTTCATTTTCATCACAGTAAGTACTAATTGTTTGATATAAATCAGATGGACAATTGCCTGGTAATGAACCAGAAATAATTAAACAATCATTTTTGGTTAATTCTGTTTTAAGAATTGTTAACAGTGCCATAACATCATCAGCACTAACAGAAAAAGCAAGACCGTTTAATTCTGTTTCTTGTTTTATTTCTAAACTTTTAATTTTTATATTAGTTCGGTTTTTACCATTAACTTCATGAAAACAAGCACCAACCTTTTGCTCTATCAAATAATGTTCAAACATTTCCTTATTATCACGCCCCAAAAAGCCTAATGCTGTAGTTGAATATCCTAAATGTTGCAACATTACGGCAACATTAATTCCTTTGCCACCAATTACTTCATACTCACTAATCGCTTTATTAGTTTCTCCTACCTGGAAATTAGGAACTTCAATAACTTGGTCAATTGCGGGATTTAATGTTAATGTATAAATCATTTTTTCGTACTCTTTCTCTTTTTATTTTAGTATTATAAAAACCCAATGAGTTGGGTTTTTACTTTTTAAATTAAATTGCTAAAATAATTTTATTGTTTTTAACATTATGCATTCTTCAAAATCCAAGAATCAAGGCACTAATAAAGCTTCCAATAATTAGTGCAGTAACTGAAATTAAGACTGCTACTCCAATTGAAGCACCATGATTAGCAATACTAAATCAATTTTTACCATTATCTTGAATTTGCAATAGCGGAAAGACAAAAACCCCCCCGTGAGGTGCTGCTAAGGTTACACCAAAACCACTAACAATTGCACCAGTAATAGCACTTCCAGCCATAATTGATGGAATTGTTCGTTTTGGGTCAGCAGCAGCAAATGGAATTGCCCCTTCGGTAATAAAACATGCGGCTAAGAAATAGTTAGTATTTCCTTGCTCAACATCTTTTTTTGTTCAATATTTTTTAAACATTCTTGTACATAGGGCTAATGCTAATGGTGGTACCATTCCTGTTAACATTGCACAAGCCATAAAGACTGTTCCCCCATTCGTTGAGCGAATTCCTTCATAAGCTGTTTGTGTAGCATCAATTGTTAAGGTTCCAAAGACATAGGCAGCTTTATTAATTGGTCCACCCATATCAACAGCCATCATTAAACCAATAATAATTCCAATTAAAGCATTTAAATTATAATCAGCAATTGCTTTTAAACCCAAACTTAAACCGTAGTTTAAATATCCTAGTGGGATATTTAAACCAAACATTAAGATTCCTGCTGCTAAAGCTGTTAGAACAGGGATTAATACAATATCACGAACTCCTCGTAGTGATGGGTGGAACCGAGCAAATCCTTTTTGGCATCCATATACAGCAAAGGCAACAAGATAACCACCAATTAAGGCTCCAAAAAATCCTGAGTTAAAGTTTGAAATTGAATCAGGGAATAATCGCCCTCATGTATTTGCTCATCCCGTTTTATTTTCTGCATCATATAACATTCCATGAGCATTAGCAATTAATCCTGCTGTCATCCCGGGTAATAATCCTTGTGGTCCCACAATCGAGTAACATACATAAGCACCTAAAATTGGAACGATCATACCAAAGATTACTTTTCCTAATCCTGAAAATCATGCAGCAACATCACGAGTTACCCCAAAATCTTTTCCTGTTTTACCTGAATCTAATAAGAAACCAATTCCTAAAATAATTCCTCCAGCAACCACAAATGGTAACATTCGTGAAACTCCTCCTAAGAGGTTTTTTGTTACATCTTTAAAGTTTTTTAAACTTAATTCACCAACTTCATCGTTACCACCTTTGCCACCTTTGCCAATTGTTAAACGTTTACCATTCAAAGCATCTTGAATAACATTAGAGCCATGGTAAATAACATCTTTTGTACTTGTTTCTAAATATGAAACACCCTTAAAACGATCCATTCCCGTAATTTTTTTATCAATCCCAAGAATAATTGCTTTTGCATTAGCAATGTCGGTTGCTGTTAAGACATTTTCATTACCGCTACGCCCTTGCGTTTCAACTTTAATTGTTAAGCCCATTGCCTTTGCTGCTTCTTCCATTTTTTCTTTTGCCATATAAGTATGGGCAATTCCAGTTGGACAAGCTGTAATACCAATAACATCATAGTGACCATCGGTTTTCATTTTATCGTGGTCAGTAACTGGTTCAATAAATGCTTTAAGAATATCAGCAAAAGTTTTTGCCGCACGAATTTGGGCTACAACTTCACTTTTTCCTAAAAAACCAGCTAATTTTGCTAGTGCTTGTAAATGTTGCTCTCCTCCTTGTTCTGGCGTAGTAATCATAAAAATGATATCAACTGGTTTGTTATCTAAACTTTGTCAATCAACTGCCTTTTCTAATGTCATAATTGCAATTGATGGTTTGGTAACACTACTGCTTGAACAGTGGGGAATTGCTAAACCATCACCAACCCCCGTTGGACCTTCTGTTTCACGTTTTTCTAAAGCTTTAATTAGCTTTGCTGAATCAGTAACTGTTTCATTGTTAACTAATGCTGTTGCTAATGTTGCAAAGACTTCAGTTTTATCTGTCGCAGAAGTTTTTAAAAAGGTTGTTGCTTCAGTAAAATAATCAATTATTTTCATAATTTTTTATCCTTTGATCCTTTCTATGAACTTGTAATAATTTCAACTTCCGAACGAGAAGCGAATTTTACTAATGATTTAATGTTAAATTTTGATGAATCAGCAAGAATATAACTTTTTGTTGCTAGTTTAATAACCTCTGCTTTAATCATTGTTTCATCTGGGTCGGTCGTATATAAATCCTGACCACTAATCCCATTCACGCCTAAAAAAGCACAATCAATTTGATATTTTTGTAAAGTCGTAATGGCTTCTCAACCAATTAATGCTCCTGTTTGGTGTTTATATTTTCCTCCCAAGACATAAACATTATTAAATTCTCCTAAAGCTAATAGTTCTACATGGAAAATTGAATTAGTAATAATTACTAAATCATCTGCTGGTTGTAATAACTTAATTAATGCTAAGGTTGATGAACCAGCATCCAAATAAAGGCACATTTTTGGTTTAATTTTTTTAACCGCATGGCGTGCAATTAAATATTTTTCTTCCGCATGCTGTTGGATTTTTTCATTTAATTGTTCTTCTATCCGAACCTCATAACTCTTTTGTAATTTAACACCACCATGCACTCGTTTTAATAACCCTTATTACTCCATTTCCGTTAAATCACGGCGTAATGTTGTTGGTGATAACTGCAATTGTTTAATTAAGTCGTTAACTAATACTAATTGTTATTCATCTAAACAAGCTAAAATTTTTTCTCATCGCAATTTTTTTAACATTTTCTCACCAATTTTAATTATATCTTATTTTTAACCAAAAACAACCAAAAAAAAAAAAAAAACCATTACTTTGTAACGGCTTTCTCAGTATAAGCTTCAATAACATCTTGCTCTTTTAAATCATTATAGTTTTTAATTGTTAACCCACATTCAGCCCCTGTTTTGGCTTCTTTAATATCATCTTTAACATGTTTTAATGATGCCAATTCACCACTATAGACGATAACTCCATCACGTAAAACTCGAACTCGTGATTTTCGTGGAATAATACCATCAGTAACATAACAACCAGCAATAGTTCCAATATCAGAATGACGGAAAATTTGACGTACTTCCGCTTGTCCTAACACTTCTTCAACCATTTCTGGATCTAACATTCCTTCCGCTGCGGCAACTATTTCTTCAGTTAATTTATAAATAATTGTATGCAAACGAATTGCAACACCTTCATCTTCGGCTTTTTTCCGAACATGAGCTGTTGGACGAACATTAAAACCAACAATAAATGCTTGACTAGCTAAACCTAATGTTACATCACTTTCAGAAATTGCCCCAACAGTTGCTCGTAAAACATTAATTCTTACACCTTGAATATTAATTTTTAATAGACTTGCTTTTACCGCTTCAACTGTTCCTTGAGTATCAGCTTTTAAAATAATATTAATTTGTTTTAATTGTCCATCTTTAATTTGGGCTGATAAACTTTCTAACGAGAAATTTTGATTTTTATAACGTTTATTCATTGTATCAATTGTTTTTCGTTTTAAAGCAATTTCACGTGCTAATTTTTCATCTCGAAAAACCATAAAACGGTCACCAGCATTTGGTACTTCATTTAAACCATGAATCATAACTGGAGTTGATGGTCCTGCTGATTTAATTTTTTTACCACTCTCATCAGATAAATCACGAACATAACCAAAAGTATAACCAACAACTAAGGCATCTTTAATATTCAATGTTCCTGATTGCACCAATAGTGTTGCAACTGGTCCTAAGCCACGATTTAAGTGTGATTCAAGCACTGTTCCTAACGCAAAACGATTTGGATTTGCTTTTAATTCCAATTCCATTAAATCAGCCATTAATAAAATTGTATCTAATAATTCATCAATTCCTTGTTTTTGTTTAGCACTTCCTTTAACATAAGAAGTTGTTCCTCCTCACTCTTCTGGAGTTAATTCTTCTTGTGATAATTGCATTAAAATATTATCTAAATTTATTCCAACTTTATCCATTTTATTAACAAAAACAATAATTGGTACGCCAGCTGCTTTGGCATGATCAATGGCTTCTTTAGTTTGCAACATTACACCATCATCAGCGGCAACAACTAAGACAACAATATCTGTTACTGCACTCCCTCGTGCGCGCATTTGTGTAAAAGCTTCATGTCCAGGAGTATCAACAAAGGTAATCTTTTCACCATGTTTCGTTTTAATTTGATAAGCCCCAATATGTTGTGTAATTCCCCCATGTTCTGTACTTACCACATTAGTATTACGAATGTTATCTAATAGGGTTGTTTTCCCATGATCAACATGGCCCATAATTGTGACAATTGGTGGTCGTTTTTCTAACGAAGCAGGGTCATCATTAACTTCAAAACTTTCAATTAAGTTTTCATGTGTTACTGATTTTTCACGTTTAAAATCTAACCCGAATTCTAAACATAACTCTCCCAATTGCTCTTCAGTTAAAAAAGTATTTTGATTTAACATTATCCCCTTACTAAAAAAGTATTTAATAATTTCACTAACGGGTTTATTAATTTTTTGGGCAAACTCAGCAATAGTTAATGCCTCATCATAAACAAAAACTCCTTCGGTAACATGTGCTTCAACCGTTTTTAATTGTGATTGAATCCGATTTCGTTGTTTTTTAGCTAATGTTTTTTTATTTTGTTTGTTATTTTGACTACTCATCTGTCCCTCCTCCTTTTTGAATTTTAAGAATTATTTAATAATGTCAGCAACCGTTGGGCAAGATGTTGGTCACTAATACCAATCATTTTAACATTATTTGTTCCTAAAGCTTGTTGGGTTAAATTGAAATCAAGGCAACTAAAATAAGGGATCTTATAATAAAAACATTTTTGTTGATATTTTTTTGCTTGCGTAGCACCAACATCACTGCTTGTTAATACTAAATAAACAGTTTTTTGTTGAATGGCAGTTAACAAACAAGCCCCTGTGATTAGTTTACCCCCTCGTTTGGCTAGACTAAGATAACTATATCCTTTTTGATCTATCATCGTTAATCTCAACCTTCACTAATTTCACAATATAACATTTCGTAAAATTGATCGGTTAACTTTGTTTTTAAAGCACGTTCTAATGCATGAGTCTTTTTTGCTTTTTCACAAATCTCTAATGTTGGTCGTAAATAAGCACCGTGCCCATTGGCCTTTCCGGTTAGATCAATAATAATTTCCCCGTTTGGTGTCTTAACAATTCGTACCAATTCTTTTTTTGGTAACATTTGTTGTGAAACAACACATTTTCGTAAGGGAATTTTTTTATGATTTGTCATCGATATCCCTCCTAGTTAATTATTTATCTTGATCATAATAATCATCATAGTCGTCATAATTAATTTCATCGTCATCATCATCTTGATTTTCAAATTGTTCACTCTCAAAATAAGAAAGATTATCTTCAATTTCTTGAATTTCATTTTCTAATACTTTAGGAGTTGATTCTGTTAAATCATCAACATGATAATTTTCTTCATCTAAAATCATTGTTTCTTCAGCCATTTGTTCTTCAATAATTTCAAATTTTTCAACTGGTAAACCGGCTGTTATATCAACAGTATTTGTTTCAACAGTGGCTTTTGGTTTAATTTTATCTTTTAATTTAACTTGTAATGCACTAAGTTCATCAGTTGTTAAATTTCCATTTCATAAAATTTCAACTTGTTTCGTTAACGCTTCACTATAACTCATAATGTTTAGTTTTCATTTTGTTAACTTTGCAACTAATTTTGCGGCACTTCCACCTTTTCCAATTGCTAATGATAATTGCTCATCAGGAACAACAATGTGAGTTTCTTTTCCTTCATCATTAGTTGTAATTGAAATTACTTTTACGGGTGATAATGAGTTAATAATAAATTGTTGACTATTATCATTATAAATACAAATATCAATTTTTTCATCTTGTAATTCAGCTGTTACTTTATTAATTCGACTGCCCTTGCTACCAACACAAGCACCAATCGGATCAATATTTTCATTTGTACTATAAACAGCAATCTTACTACGACGCCCAGGATCACGAGCAATTGCTTTTACTTCAATTACTTGCTCAAAAATTTCTGGAATCTCACGTTCTAATAAACGATATAAAAAATCATTGCTTGTTCGTGAACCAGTAATTTGTCCTGCATTTTTTGATTTAACAACATCTTCTGCTAAAAAAGTAATTGGTTGGCCAACTTCAAAATGGTCAGAAAAGATCAAATTTTTTCGAGGAATATAAGCAAATGTTCGTTCGACTTCAACTAATAAGTATTTTTCTTCAGCAGCAATAACAACACCTGTCATTAAGTGTTCTTTTTGGATAATATATTCATCAAAAATTGAATCCTTTTCTGCTTCTTTAATTTGTTGTTTAATAATTTGGCCAACTTGGAAAATTGCTAATCGTGAAAATTCTTCTGAATTAACTGGTTCATAAACTTTATCATCAATTGTAATTTGATCACCATATTTTTCTTTGGCTTCATTTAAACCAATTTCTAATAAATCATCTTCTACTTTTTTAACAACAGTTAATTCTTTTTCAACTTTAATTTGTCCTGTTTTTTGATCAATCTCAACAATAATTGTTGCTTCTGCATCAAAATGTTTTTCATAAGCCTTCCTAATTCCTTCTTTAATTGAATCTAAAATTAAATCACGACTAATTTGTTTTTCACTAACAATTTCATCAATTGTTGACAATAATTTTGCACCATCAATCATGCTATATAACATTCCTTTCTTAAAATTTAACCGCACAACGCGCAAATTTAATATTTTGATAATTTGTTTGCAAGGTTTTGCGAGCACCTTTAACAAAATAAGTAATAGTAAGATTTTGTTGCTGATCAACCATTGATAATTCACCAGTAACTTTAACTAAATTATTAACTTTTTTGTTAAATTCTAAATAAACATACTCCTTAACATGTTGTTGTAGTTCATTTCAATTTCGTAATGGTCGCTCAGCACCTGGTGTTGAAACTTCTAACAAGTATTCTTCTGAAAATAAATCAAGACTATCAACCAATTCATTAATTTCTTCACTAATAACTGTTAGGTGATCTAAATCAAGCACAGTTGTTTTATCTTCAATTAACACTTGTACAAAATTTGTGTCAAACTCTTGTAAATAATTAATTGCAAACAAAGTTAAATTTTGCTTTGCTAAATAATTTTCCAAAGCTGCCTTCAATTTTGTTTCTTGTTGTATAAAATGTTCTATTCAACACCATCCTTTCTTAATCAAACATAACTAAATTTATGGCATTAAAGAAAGAGCACGTTTGTGCTCTTTCTTGACCTGTTTTAATTACTTTATTATTATTATAATACCTTATTAATAAAAATGCAACAAAATTAAGAAGATAAATTAGGAAAGGTAGAATAAAAATAAAGTGTTACATCATATTTCAGTTCTTTTTTAAGATATCTTTCCCCTATATAAACAACTTGTATTTACTATAATAAAGTTAAAAGAGAGTTATGATTTTTCACTTTAATAACACAATAATTTTTAAAAATAATGCTAAATTCAAAAGGAAAGAAAAGTTAATAATGAAAAGAATATTAATTATTTTAATGTATAAACAACACACGAGGAGTTCAAGTTGCAGGTTGTTACTAGGGCGTCAATTTTTATTAAAAAATGGGGTAATTTTTAGAATGCTATGTTTTCCACCAGTTATGACTGGTTGTTGAGATCAATAAGATTTTGATGATTATTAATAAAAATAACTTTAAAATAGTTTATTATCGCGTCTAATTACAACAATATTAATAATTTTATTTTTTTCACTTTTAATTCATTAGACTTCTTGCATAACCTAGTTATTTTAAAATTCCTATAAAATATATTTAAAATAGAAATTATAGGAATCTAAAATTATGAAATTTGATAAATTTGATTTTA
>NZ_RXFY01000034.1:0-10047 GCF_044714355.1 Spiroplasma sp. ald
TCAACAACATTATTCGTCGGAATAATATTGCGTTGAACTAATAAACTTGTTTCTTCCAATGTTGCTTTAATAAATTTAATGTTATTATCAAATTCATTAATAACATATCTTAATTTTTGATTTATTGAAGCCACATTATCACCGGTAATCATTAAAAAGTATGCAGTTTTTAATTTTTGATTACCGTATTGCAAATTCATATATCAATTTTTTAAATTTGTTAACTGAGTTTTTTTAAACTCAGTTTTTTCTTTGACTAACAAATTATCAATATGTTTAATTTGTTCATTAAATTCATACGGGGTTTGAATTTTACAAATTTCAAAATCAATGTCTATTGTTTTAAAAATGCTTGTTAATTTGTAAATAGGAATATCGCGTTCTTGTTGATTAGCCAAAGAAATATCAACCGCTTCAATGCGATACACAACTGCAACTTTATTTGAAAAAGTAATAACATTATTTTCTATTTTTTTAATTTGACTAATTTTTAAAACATCGTTATTGTGTTTTTTAACAAAAATATATTTGAATGCTGTTCAAATAACGTTGTATAGTTTAGTACCGTTTTTGGTTGGAAACATTAAAATTAAACTTATTAATCAAATAAAAATCGTAATAAGTACACTAGCAATTATTTGATACTTAAATAAGAAAGAAAAAATCAATGCTGTAATTAAAAAGTCAATTACAATAATTCCAATTTCAACTTTACCAATACCACCAAGTGCATTCGAAATCGTAAAACGAATTTTACTTGCTCGTTTTGTAATAATGCGTGCTTTATTTTTTTCCATAATTATTTACCTCTCTTAATGCTATTTTTTATTTTTTCTTATAGTTTTTACAGTACTTTTATTTATCAGTAAATCACTGGTTGATTTTTTCAGATGATTTACTATATTGGTTTTTATAATCGCCAGTGAATGCGTTTTTAAATTGTGCCTTGGCAACATTTTTAAATCCGTGTTCTTTCGCACCGGCGTGATAAGCACGAACCGCCCCAATTCCACGAGCAGTTTTTTTACTTAAATTATAACTGGCTCGAACACCACCCACTGTCAACGCCCCACCAGTCATAAAAGCATTGGTTGCTACTTTCAACCCCATTATGTTACCAATGCCATCAGCCAACGATGTATTACCACCCAACAACGATGATAATAGTTGTGGTGATTTAACAACAACAATGCCAAAAGCAAAAATACCTAGTAGAGTAAAAATTGGTCTTGTTGTTTGGTCGGGAATGGCTTTGCCAATTTCCGCAAATACTGACATACTCCATAAGAACAAACTATACGCCAATAACACCATATTAAAACTAATAAAACGAGCAACCGTTAATTCTTTTCAGTTTTTAAATCTTCGTCCCTCATCTTGAATTGCCGAAACTATCACAACGGGCGATAAAACATAAAGAATTAATAATTCCGCAGTTCGCCAAAATAGGAATAATGCAATCAACAAGAAAATGTAAATCATAAAGCCCTCAGAAAACAAACATAGCAAATAATTAAAATGTCCACTATCTTTGAATGTTCAACTTGCGGGAACATAATCAAAGTCGTGCATTCCATTATCAAACGACGAATTAAATATAAACAACCCGATATTTTGCAACTGCAAGTTACTTGCTTGCATAATCGCTTGAGTTAGCAAGTTAACAATAATATTTAAGGTATAAAAAATAACTGGTATTGTCGGAATAGCGACAAACAATAAAATCATATTACGCAATGTTATTCTTAACTTGCTATGTTTTTCATCCGCCAACATTATTTCAATCATTCTTCCTGCAAGCAATAACGCCAATATAATTCCCGCAATTGATAACATCACAATAAATAACATTGGTACACCACCAACAGTATTATTTTCAAACAACAAACGATTTGCCAAATCACCCCCCGACATAAAATAAATTATGTCTTGGAATTTACTTAAAAGTCATAGCAACGGTTTTATGAAAATAATATATAAGATAGCAAAAACCGCTTCCAAGATTTTACCAAGCAATCAACTTGGAGCGTCACCCCCACTATCAGTCGCCGTTTGACTATACTGAATAAACATTTCTGAAGCGTGAGTACTAGTAAAATGATTTATTGTGTCAGGGGTAAATATCGCCATAATCGCAGCAATGATAACAACAATAATAACTGCTATTAACATCAACGGCAAAAATGCTATAATAAGAAAGATAGCCATTTTCTTAATCATATTGTTAACAATGGCTATGACATTTTTAAATGATGTTGGCTTTATCTTGGCTGACTTGCCAACACCGAAGGGGTTTTTTAATCCTTTTTTGTTTTGTACCATTTTTTAATCCCCCTTTTATGCAATTCCTAAAATAACATCTTTTAGACCCAAGACAATCGCACTTGCCAAAATCACTATTCCCAAACAAACGCCGACCCAAGTTACGCGAGCAATCGTTTCTCTGCGTTGTTCAGCGTTTTTGGCAAATTTACCAGCAATACCATAATACGCCACCATAACAATACCAATAACAATTGCTATTCCGATTAAAATTGGCATTCCAACAGAAAGTATTTTATTGCCAATTTCTTGTAAGCTAGTTGTGCCACTTGTCGCTAAGAAAGTCATCATTATTTATCACCTCGTTGTTTTGCTTCTCATTCTTCGTCATCTTTTTTCATTTGAGCAATATCTT
Organism: Spiroplasma sp. ald; assembly: GCF_044714355.1. Lineage (NCBI taxonomy): Bacteria > Bacillati > Mycoplasmatota > Mollicutes > Entomoplasmatales > Spiroplasmataceae > Spiroplasma > Spiroplasma sp. ald. The sequence continues at coordinate 2,678 of NZ_RXFY01000034.1, forward strand.
TTTCTGTTTTTGCCACAAAGGCTTTTTCTTTTTTCTCGCGGATTGGTTTTAAAATAAACGGGTCAACCACAAACCGTTTAAACAACCACCCAAGAAGAGCAAAACCAAAAATTGAACCCAAGACAATTCCAAAGATAGACCAAATACCCAAACCAGATTTCTTGTTATTGTCAGGTGTTGCTGGTGTTGGTAGTTCTTTTTGTTGCACTGGGATTGTTTTAGCGGTCAAACTTAACAGTTTTGTACTGCCATTAACAGATTGAACTTTGACATCTTTGCTAGCAGTTCAATCACCCGCAACAAGATTATCAACGCTAATAACATAGTCGGTGTTTTCTACAACATCAGTAGCATACTTTTCAACTTGCTCTTTTACACCAGCAAGTAGTTTTGTTTTATATTTATCAATTTCATCTTGGTTAACATTTTTAATGTTATCAACAACAAAGTTATCTAACTTTAAATCTAAGTGAGCTAAACTTTGTTTCCAAGTCTTCGATAACTCAAACAAAGTATTTAATTGACTGGCACTAGAACCACGGATATTTTTTTCTCCGTTATCTTCTGCTCACTCTTCAAATTTTTTGCCATTTGGTGTATCCCAATAATGTGCTACCAATTGTTTCTCTGATACTTGCAAATAATAATTATTCTTCGTTGAAAAATATTGATGTTGCAATTCAATCAAATAACGACCATCAACTGAACCATATTGTCCCTTATCAATTTCTAAACCACTCACTGGGTCAATTGGTGTTGATTGTGATGTTTTATTTCAATTTTCATCACAACCATACAGAAAACCAGTTACGACACGGCCATTTGGTGGTTGTTTTATTTTAATAACAATTTTTCCGTTTGCATAATAGAATGTGTTAACTGGGTTTGTGAGATTACTTGTATCAATTTGACCAAGATAATCTTTATCTATTTGAACACCACTTGCCGTTGATGTTAAATCAATTTTTGCTTTTACCACAATTGTGGGAAAAAAATTGTATTTAACATCAACTGAACCTTTATAACTCTTGCTATCTGGTTTTGCGGTTAAAGTTGCAGAGTGATTATCTTTATTTGTTATTTCAATTTGTGAAAAATCAACAATGCGTCCATTTTTCTGTGTAATTGCCGAAAAAATAGTACTGTCATTCTTATCAACAAGGTTACCTAAATTATTCTCATCACCAAATTTAATTACATCGCTTAAATTTTCTTTAACAATTGGCTTGAGCGGTTCTATTTTTGCCGCCATAACAACATCAATGTCTTTGCTCGTGTATTTTGTTCCACGAATATCATATTTGATAACTAATTTATGGGTCTTTTCACTAGTTTCAGGTGTCACATTGATATTTACTTTGTGATCTAACATATTTTGTTTAACACCATTTCATAAAACTTCAGTAACATTTGGGTTATCAATATTGATGTTAGTTTCACCATCCACCGTTAAACGCATACCGTTATTAGACCAAGTCGCTGTTTTATCATTTTCAGCAAGCGAAAACGAAATTCCCTTTTGAAAATCACTATTTTTAGATATAGTTAATTTCGTAATATTCCCATTATTATCAATTGTTGGTGTTATTGGTTCATTAATACCATTTCAACGATAAACTGATTTAAAATATATACCATTATCATTTGTTCACGCTATTGAACCCATTGGGTCAGAAAATTTATTAATATATAATTCTCCTTTGATTCTTGTTAAGACTAAATCATACTCACCTTGACTATCTAAAATTTTTCTTCTATCTGAATAATTGATGTTTTGAAAAGATTTTATTCGTCAATTATTACTATCTTTTCCATGCCATATAGCAATATATCACTTATTATCAATTTTACTAAATGGTATAGCATTTGCTTTAAGTTTTTCTCAATTTTTATATTCAATACCTTTTATTTTTATATTAAAACCAGTTGTAACATCTTTTTCCGTTGTCCCAATATCACGTTTTGCTTGAGTTTGTACTGTGTTTGCTAACAACGGAGCAGGAACGCTCGCTGTCAATGTTGATATAGTTAAGATACTTAGTAGTTTTTTCATTTTATGTTTCCTTTCTGAATTCTCTTTTTAACAAAAAAAGAGAATAGCACCACCGCTATTCCCACACGAAATTTTTGAACATATTTTACCAAAGGACAAACAAACACCCCAGTAAAATATGTTAAAATTGTCGGTGGAAACGCTAGTTGATATCTAGTGTTTCCACGATAGTAATTTATTTTATGATAAATTACTATCACTAATTTTTATTAAAAATATTTAATTACATGAATATTATACACTAGATATATTTTATATATGTAGTTTTTTTATTTTAAAATAGAAGATTTTATATTTGATACTTGATACATTTAGAGTAACATAACATACCAAAGATAAAAAATATCTTGGTAAAAAAAATTATAACACAATTTATTATTTACCGCAGTTATTATCGCCCATATTGATAGTAAATCACTTATCATCAACTTTTTGGATGACAAAACTACAATTCAAACATTTTTGTAAATCAACATCGACAATCATTAAATTATGATTGATAGTATCTTTATTATTTATTTTTTTCATCTTTACCTTATCTACTTCCGCTTTCTTTTGTTTGATTTTTTTTTGGTTTCTTCTTTTTTATCGGAGATGTGTTATTTTTGTGTCATTCTTTTTCTAATTTTTCAAAAAAATCACTTAAATTTTTAAGAAGAGATTGAAAATGTGTTTCGTTGTTGTTTTATAAATATTAGTGTAATTCAGGGATAAAAAGTAAATTATCAATATATTCATCAAATTATTTTTCGTGTTTCTCACAAATGGAAAAAGCGGGCAATACAAGTAATCTTATTTCTTCATAGTAAGGGGCAATACAAATTTCTTCATCTATTTTCATTGTTATTTGATTTCCTTGATCAGTTCTTCGTATGCTTGCTTTTGCCGCCAATATGTAGGGTTGGTTCATATTGTATCTAATTTAACGGTATTTTTTGAAAACGTATCAGAATGTTTAATATCACATTTTAATAAATATTGAGTAAGATTATCATTTTTTAATCATTCCAAAATGGTTTCTGTAACATCATTATTTTTTACATTATTTAGTAAAATCTTAATATTTGGTGGTTGTTTATTAATAATTTTAGCAATATGATTTAAAGTATTTTTTAAATCTAACACCCCTTTATAACAACCACCATCATCAGTTAATGGTGCAATTATTAAATCAGATAACATCAAAAAACTAATTGCTAGTTCTTGTATTGTTGGTGGGTAATCAATCAAAATATAATCATAACTATCAAATATTTTTTCATTAATTTCATAAATTAAATCAGAAAATAAATATTTATCTTTTTCACTTTTATAAAAAGTATTTATTAAAGTTGTTGTTGAATTTATTTCTTCTCCGCCAACAATAATATCAATGTTTTTATATTTTGTTGATTGAATAATTTTATCAATAGTTATTAAACTTGGGTTTGTAATTAAAGGTATAATATTTTTTTTATAATCATAATTATTGTTAGAAAAATTAGATGATAAGGTTGCTTGCGGGTCAAGGTCAATCAATAAGACTTTTGCCCCATCAATAGCTAATTTATAGGCAACATTTTTGCATAATGTCGTTTTGCCTACCCCACCTTTTTTTACTGCAAAACTAATCATCTTCATTTTTACTATTCTCCAATCTATCAAAATAATCTCTTAAAATATTATTCATAAGAGTTGTGTTTGTTCACTGTTTTTGTTTTGCTAAATTTCTAAATTTTTGTACTAATTCCACATCGCATAGCATCCTTGGCATAACATTAATTTCATCCATTTTTTTAAATTCTTTAACATTTTTAAAACTAGAATTATTTTTGTATATATCATTATTATTTATAGTTTCCTTTATTAATTTATTTACTTTATTAGGCATACTGTTCCCTTTCTATACTATTAATACTATATTTAGTATTAATAGTATTATACAATAAAGTTAATCAAAATCAAGTCTTTATATATCTATACTATTAATACTAAATATAGTATTAATAGTATTATACAATAAAGTTAATCAAAATCAAGTCTTTATTACCATTTACCCGCTAAAACAACACTCAATGCGCCACAAACGACAATTGCAAAACAAACAACAAAAAACCCTTATAAAATAAGGGTTTTAAATAGGGAACTATATTAAATTATTTGGGTTAAATTGCTCGCAATATTTCATCAGAATACTAATCAATTGCTTATCTTTTTGTAGTAAACCGTTGATAATTTGCAAATTATCAACTTCATATTTTAGAAAAATGACAGCACTTCAATTTAAATTAAACATCACATATCACTTTCGTTTTTTAGTAATTATATCTCAATCTGGGCTCGCGGTGATTTTCATAAGTTTGTGAAAAATAACTTAAAGTTTAAAAAAATTTTTGCCGCGCTTTTCAAAATCCTTGGGAAAAATTCTAAGCGTCAAGCGAAGAATTTTATAAAGGTTCCCAAATTTGTTTGAAAGAATCTCAAAATATTTTTTAACTTGTAATTCATTTTATCACAAAAATTTAAGAAAATCAACCGCTCGCCCAAAATTAAAATTTGAATTTGATATAAAAATTAGTAAAATTAAAAAAATATTTGCTCTTTTAAATATTTTTGATGCTATAATCAAATTGCCTAAAAATAAATTTAGGTTGTTAGCAAAGTAAAATAAAAAAATGAAAATACAACTCGCAAAAATTTATATTTTCATAATTATAAAATAACAAAATAATACTATTTTTTCAAATTATATTTTGAAAACTAATAAATTTTCAATTTTGTTGAAAATTTTTTTTAATTAAATTTATTTTGTAAAAAAATGAAGGGAAACAAAAAATGAAAATACTTTTAGGATTATTAGGAACAATTATGATAACTGGAAACACAATACCATCAGTTATTGCCGCTAGTCCTTATAAAAAAGAAGAAAATATCAAAAATAGTGATATTAATTATCGACAAACAAATAATTTAGAAACTCTAAATAGAAATAAAAGAGGCGTTGATGATGGTAATGAACTTGTTGGTTTAGACCCATTTTATGCCTCTTTTGTACCAAATTTGTGAGAAGAAATTATAATTATAAAATATGAATCTGGTAATAACTTATCACTTTTTCAAAAAAAAGTTTATGAAAAATTTAAAGTTTATAAATTTGATATATGAAATTGATTTATAATATATCCTACTGTTTATAATTTTTTAAAAGTAATTTTTAATAATTGAGATTATGTAAATTTTTATTGAAGAAATAGCACAAAAAGAGAAAGAATTAGAATTGTAACTGAGAAAAATATGATTGCTAGTGTTGTCATAAGAACAGGTGATAGCAAGTATTATCGAAATGATTATTTAAATAATCAAATAATAAATGAAGTTCTTATAAATAGGGATTTAGGAAAATTATTTATTATTAATCAACAAACCATTTTAAATTCAATAAAATTAAGAAATTGAAATATAGATATTTCACATTTATCTGTTTCAGATATAACAAATAAATCAGCTAAAATAACAGTAAGTTCAATTGGAAAATATAATAAAGGAACATGAGTAAATGTATATTTTAAAAAACATGATTTAATTAGTTTAAGTGGTATTAAAAATAATAAAATTGAAATATTAAATAGAAATGAAACTGCAATTTTAAATGAGTTAAATTACTTAAATTATGATTTAGATATATCACAGTTAGAACTTTATGATATTATAAATACATCAGCTATTATAAAAGCAAAAAAAGATAATAGTAAATATTTTGATGAAAAGAAAATTTACTTTACAATAAATAATCAAGAAAATAAAATTATTGATTTAGGTGAATTAATTAAAAAAGGTATATTTTTAAGTTTTAGAGATAAAAATAAAGAAAGTATTATAAAAGAAATTAATAATATTGACGAAAATGATTTAATATATTCAAATATAAAACTAACAAAAGATATTAATGAAATTTATAATAAAAATACAAAAGAACTTTGTAATGACATAACAATGTTAACTAATGATTCATCTGAAATTCAAAACATGAAAACAAATAGTTGTACATATAAAAAAGAAAAATTAGAAAATATTAAAATCACAGTAGGTTTAAAAAATAAAAAAATAAGTTCACAAACATCAAAAACAAAACAAAAATCAAATTTGGAATTAAACGCTGATATAACTGCAAAAAATAAATATTTAAAAAAAATTTTGGGTTTAACATTTAATGCTGGAGGAAAATATCAAAATGAAACTAATTTTGAAGATTCAAAAATACAAGAATTAAGTGATGAATTTGATTTATCAGACAATAAAGAATATGAAAATAAAGAAACTTCTGAAATAACAATACCTTCTCAAGAAATTAAAGTTAATCCAAGACAAAAAATTAAATTTTCTATTTTATTAGATCAAGTTTCAAAACAAATTATATGAAATTTAAAACAAAATATTCATGGAGAAATTAATGCAGAAATAACAAATGAAGAAAATATGACATACAAATTTGAAATTTCAATTAAAGAAATTATGCAAAAACTAAAACAATATAGTCTTTTACCACAAGAAATTACAATAAATAATGACGATACAATTACTTTTAATGGAAAATTAATGGGATCATTACAACAAACTCTTAATAATAAAATAAAAATTGAACAAATAAATAATTATGATGTTCTTGCCGATGGTAGTTGTTTGTTTTGATCTGTAGCAACATCTTATTTATTACCAGTAAGAAATAATAATGATGAATTTAGAGCGCGATTTATTAAATTATTCGGTGAACAAAAATTACAAAATTTATTATATGTTCAAAATTTATTACAACAATTTAATTTAGAAAATAATAGAGATTTAAATCAATTGTGATATCAAAATCAAACAGCAAATAATTTAGTAACAAACGTGTTTCGTAATCGTGTTGTTGATTATATACAGTCAAACTTAAACATGATTACAAATCGTGGAAGCGAATTAACATTTAGAAATCTTATTCAAGAAAATAATGATATTGAAAATAATTATTTAGAGAGAATGAGAGAACCATCAACATGAGGTGGTACACCAGAGATATTAGCAATGACTAATATGTTAAATGCTAATATTAGTGTAAATAATCATGCTCCATATCAACCAATTAATCAAAATTCAACCAATACAATAAATATATTTCATGTTAATGGAAATCATTATAATTTTGGTTTAGAAAATCAAACACCGCAGACAGATGCAAAATATAAAAAAAGTACTGGTGGTGGTTGTTTAACTGAAGAAGATAATGATATTGAAAATAATAGTTCATCTTTAAATTTTCCACAATTAAAAAAAGATGAATATCATTTTATTAATCAAA
>NZ_RXFY01000035.1:0-9921 GCF_044714355.1 Spiroplasma sp. ald
AAGACATAATTAATTAAAATTATAATTTGCTATTAGTATCTTTTTAAAAATATTTACAATTATTTTAATAGGTTATGCAAGAAGTCTATTAATTTATTATCTTGTAAAATGGCAACTAATCCTTTAAAAAGTAAATCTTTATCATAATGGTAAGTAACTAATTTTTTAATGTAAACAGCATTACCTCCTGTTAAAATTACTTGTGGTTTTATTGCTTCAGTTGCAAGTTGGTTAACAAAAGCAGTAATTGCTAATAAATGACCATTGACTAATCCAATATTGATTGCTTGTTTAGTATTTTTTCCTAAAGTCGCATTGTCATAAGAAAAATCAAATTTTTGTAATAATTGTGCCCGTTCAAATAAAGCTTCTGCTGCTGTTTCTAAACCCGGCATAATAATTGTTCCTAAGAGAATTCCTTGTTTTAGTAATGAAATTGTTGTTGCTGTTCCCATATTAACTAAAATAACATCTTGTTTAGGAAATAAAACTAATGTTGCATATGAACCAACAATTAAATCAGCACCCAGATTGCGAAGATTAGGAATGTCTGTTTTTAATCGCTCAGTAAACAAATTTTTTTTAACTTGATAAAAAGGAATTTTTAAATCTGCAGCTAATTGGTAAAATAAATCATCTCACATTGGCCGAACAGAAGATAAAGCTAATAATGTAAGATCTGTTAAAACTAATTTTATTGTACTTAAACCAGTTATTATTTTTTGCCGAAAATTCTTTTCAGCAACTAATTCGCGACTAGACATTGTTAAAAAAACAATAATCTTTTTTTGAGAATTAAGAATTGCAAATTTAATTGCTGTATTACCAATATCAACTAATAATTTCATTACTGTGTTCGCTCCTTTATTAATTCACTAATTGCTGCTAAAATTTCTTTTGCAATAATAATTTTGTTTTGACTAGGAATTTGTTGATGCCCTTTTTTTGTTAATAAAATAATTTCATTTTGATCAGTACCCATAACATTAATTTGATTGATAATAATTAAATCTAAATTTTTGTCAATTAACTTTTGACGAGCATAATCTAAATCAAAATTATTTTGAGCACTAAAACCAACTAAAATTTGGTGCTGTTTTAACTTACCTAATTCAGATAAGACATCAACATTAGGAAGTAATGATACAGCAAGTTGAGGATTTTTTCGCTTGCTAATTTTTCCTTTAATAGGAACCGCAACTTGATAATCATTTAAAGCAGCGCACGCAATAATAATGTCTTGTTCTTTATACGTTTTTAACATTGCTATTAACATTTCATTGTTTGTGTTTGCTTTAACATGCTCATAATAAATTGGAAAATCACAATCACCAACAATTGTTGTTAAGGAACAGTTTGTTCATGTTAATACAGTATGCAATGCATTTCCCATTTTCCCGCTCGAATTATTTGTCAAATAACGAATATCATCTAAATATGTTTTTGTTCGCCCAAAATTAAGCATAACTTTTTTATCTTTTCACAAGTTTTTTCAAACTAAAAATTGCTTTATTTCCTTTAAAACATCTTCTCATTCTCAGGCACGACCAATCCCAACCATATTGCAAGCAAGCATCCCTGAACGAGGTTCATAAATTTGATTCCCATCTACTATTAATTGTGCTAAATTCCGTAAATTAGCTGGTGATAAATACATCTTACTATTCATTGCAGGAAAAATCATTTTATAACTTTGCGTAGCACTATATACTAAACTCGCTAACGTATTTGTAAAACCATGAGCAATCTGAGCAATAAAGTTTTGTGTTGCTGGGTAAACAACAAATAAATCAACTTGCTCAGCAACTGTAATATGTTCTGATAAGTCTTTTTTATCATAATATTGTTTCATAAAAATTTCGTTTTTTGCTGTTGTTGGTCAATCCTTTAAAAATTTTAAAGCATCTTGTGTTAAAAGCAATTCAACATCATGTTCTTTCTTCAATGCTTCATATAAATGAAGACCCTTATGAGCAGCAATGCTTCCCGTAATAACTAAAATAATTTTTGCCATCTTAACACCTCACTCATTGTTATAATTATATAATTAAAAATCGATATATTTATGTTAATATATCGATTTTTAATTATTACCTTGTTGTTTTCTTTGCAAAAAAACAGCCTGCATTCTTTGTTGCGATTCGGCAATAATTCCTTCTACTAATTCTTGGCATTGTTGTTGCTCTAAATAACGGCAATAAAAGTTACGAATAATATTTAATCGTTCACCATAACGTTCTTGGGCAAAATATTTTACCTTTTTTAATATTGAGATATAGGCATATTGTAAATCTAATGGTTTTTGATAAATTTTTTGATAAACCTGTGCATATTCTTTAATTAACTCGGTTGCCTTATATTCTAAGGCTTTTGTTCATTCAATAATCATTCGTTTTAAAATTTCATCTTTTTGTGTTGAATTATATTTTGAACTTTTCATAACATAATACAATTTTATTTCTAATGCTAAGACAGGATTATTATGTGATATAATTTTTTCATTATTCACAATCATTGATAATTCACGAATAACATTATCATAAAATTGGCTACAATTGTTCCCTCCTAAAGTTGACACTTTTTCACCCCACATAATAAATAGTTTTTAAATCCTTATAAATAGTTTCAATCAAGTATCTTTCTCATTTAATAACATTATACCGTATATTTATTATTTTTAATTAAAAACTTAACTAGGAAAAGTTCTAATTCATAGTTTTTATCCTTTAATTATCATTACCAATAACATAATCATCATTTTTTAAGTTATAAACAGAAGTCATAATAGCTTGCAATCGCATATAATAATTTGATGATGAAATAATTGGATATTTTTTATCAAAATAAACCTTAATATATGTCAATTTTTTACGATAAGTTGTTAATCATTTATGTGCAATTAAATTTAGTTCCTCCATAATCTCTCGTTGATTAACACTTATGGCATCTTTTCGTTTTGCCGGATCCAGTTTTTTAAATAGACCTGTTGCTTTTTGTTTAAAATTAATTGCGTAATCAATAAAACCAACTACCCCTGAAATTTTAACTGGTGTAACATAAATTCCTAAATCATGATTACGGCAGTAATCATACTGAATTCGCGAAAAATTAGTATTTTTAAACTCTGATTGAACATAATTTAAATCATTAAATTCTTTAATATTATAAATTTTAAAATCCACATAATAATCATATGGTGTTAAAAAGCAATTATTGGTATATCAACTATAGCGTGAAATTGATTCAAAAATTTCTTCTTCAATAAATTCAAATTCACGAAAATAATATGTTTCTGTTTTTCAAAACCGTTCTAAAATATAAAAAATTAATTCTTCACCATCAATATTATTTAAAAATCAATTTTTTTGAAAATTAATATTACGATACTTCATTAAATCTTGTTTTTCAATCCGCTTACTCATATCAATTTTTTGTAAATAATTATCATATCTTTTTGTAAAATATTCATAAAACCATCGTAAAGTTAAGGTATATAAAATATAATAATATGGAAAATCATCTTTCAAAACATACTTAATCAGTTTTATTAATGTTCGTAATAAATTATTAGAAATCTTATTAGCTTTATTAAAACCGTGGACAACTTGAATAACATTATCATTTTTTTCAATTCCATTTCGTCAAAAAATATATGTTAATTCTCCCTCTGAATTTTTTTTATAACAAAAAGGAATAATTCTTACAATAAAATTAATTTCATCGTTAACTTGATATTCTAAATAACCATCATTTTGACTATCCTTGATAACTGTTCCTTTGCTAATATTTTTGCGCATTTCATTTAAAACAACTTGAAACATTTGTTCACGTAAGCCTATTTTATTTTTAGGATGATACTTAATAATGGCTAATTCTAACTCTAACTTGTCATATTTTGTTAATGTTTTAAAACCATATTCACCAAGAGCAATTGTTTGATAACCTAATTTTTGAAAACTATTTTTATAAATTCTAAAAATTTCCTGCATTTTTTTTCGAATATTAGTTGCTAAATTAAGTTGTTTACTAACAATACTATTTAATTCTAAAAACTTTGCTTTTTTCTGCATTAAGTTCGCCCCTATTTTCTACTTAAAAATATTATAACAAAAATTATTTAATATTTATAATCTCATCATTCACAACATCAATGCTAACAGCATTAGGAATTTTATTTAAACCCGGCATCCTAATAATATCTGCTAAATAAGCAATAAAATATTCTGCTCCTGAATTAATTTTTAAGTCACGAATAATAATTTGATCATCATAAGGATTTTTATTGCCAAAAATTGTTTGATGATTTTTAACCATACAAACTGGTCAATGTTGATATTTTGTATTTTGTTGATAAAAATCAATCTTTGTTTGTGCCAAGGGACTAAAAACAATTTTTGTTGTTTGATAAATTTTTGTACAAATTATTTTAATTTTTTCAGTAAGCGATGTTGTTGATGGATTAAATAATAATTGATATTGTTGTGGTTTTTCAATTTCTTTAAGAATAGTTTTAACCAAAGTTGGATTATCTTTAATTCCGAAATGATATGTATTATTAATTCCAAATGGAATTTTTTGTTCTTTTAACCATTCAGTCACGACAGCAATTTCTTCAGGAGTGTCAGTTGCAAATTGATTTAAACAAACAACAAAATTTAAATGGTAATTTTGAATAATTTTAACATGATGTTGTAAATGCTCTAATTTTTTTTCAAACTACCTAGATCAGCTGTTGCTAATGTTGTTTCAATAGCACCACCATGTAATTTTAATGCTCTAATTGTTGCTACTAACACGGTACAATCTGGTGTATATTCCTCGTTTAAATTAATAATATCATTAAATTTTTCAAACCCTAAGTCACTCCCAAATCCAACTTCACTAACAACATAATCACTTAATTTTAATGCTAAATTTGTTGCAATTAAAGAATTTGTCCCATGGGAAATATTTGCAAATGGCCCACAATGTATTAATAATGGTGTACCATATTTTGTTTGTGCTAAATTTGGCAATAAAGCGTTTTTTAATAAGGCTAATAATGAACCCGTAATTTTTAATTCGTGTAGGTAAACTGGTTCATTATTCAAATTATAAGCAACTATTGCTTGGTCTAAACGACGACGTAAATCATCAAAATCTTTACTTAAACCTAAAATTGCCATAATTTCGCTAGCAGCAGTAATTTGGAAATGTTCTGAACGATGTAATTTATCATTAATTTTTATTTCAATATTTCGTAAAGCACGATCATTAACATCTAAACAACGTTGTCAAACAATTTGTTTAGGATCAATTTGCAGTGGATTTCCTCAATAAAGAAGGTTATCAATCATAGCACTGACCATATTATTTGCTGTTGTAATTGCATGAAAATCACCAGTATAATGTAAATTAATTTCATTTTCTGGTTCCATAATGCATTCGCCGCCACCGGTTGCTGAACCTTTTAATCCAAACACTGGTCCTAACGATGGTTCTCGTAATGCTAAAGTTGTTTGATATCCTAAATGATTCAACATATCAGCAATACCAATTGAACAAGTTGTTTTTCCCTCTCCTGCTTTGGTTGGATTAATTGCTGTCACTAAAATAAACTTTGCTTTTTTAGGTAAATTAATAAAATTAAAGGCTTTTACTTTTGCCATATAATCACCATATTTAATTAAGTCATCATCTTTTAAATTAATTTTTGTTCCAATTGTGATAATTTTTTCCATTTTCTTTTACTCCTTTTAATTAATAATGTCCTATTTCTTAGGGAGTGTCAATAATTTTTAAACACGATGCTATTTTAAAAATGCTAAGATTTTGTATTTAATTATTTAACTCTTTCAGATACAATAATTTATATAATAATTTATATACAGGTATTTTAGCATAGAAAAGAGCGAAAATTTAATGGATAAAACAAAAATAATTGATGGGAAAATGGTTAGTGAATTAATCAAAGTAAAAATAACTAAACAAATTTTAAAAATTAAGGCAAAAAAGCAACGTGTACCTGCCTTAACAATTATTCAAATTGGTAATAATAAAGCTAGTACTACTTATATTAAAAATAAAAAAATTGCTTGTGAAAAAGTTGGTATTACTTGTAATGTATTAAATTATCCAGATAGTATTGCCGAATCAGCTTTAATAAAAATTATTAATGACTTAAATAATAATTCTAATATTGATGCAATTCTTGTTCAACTTCCATTACAAGGGCATATCAATAGTGAAAAAATTATTAACACAATAACAACTAAAAAAGATGTTGATGGGTTTACTCCAGAAATATTACGCAATTTAATGCTTGGACATTATAACTTATTGCCAGGGACGCCAAAAGGAATTATCGCCCTTTTAAAACACTACCAAATTCAATTAGCAGGACAGCATGTTGTAATTATTGGCCGTAGTAACATTGTTGGTAAACCCCTTGCTAATCTTTTAATAAATGCCTCAGCAACTGTAACAGTTTGCCATTCACAAACAAAAAATTTATCTGTTTTTACAAAACAAGCTGATATTTTAATTTCTGCCGTGGGGAAAGCTAAATTTGTTACAGCAGAGATGATTAAAGAAAATGCTATTGTGGTTGATGTTGGAATTAATCGTGATGAAAATAATAACTTATGTGGTGATGTTGACTTTAATAATGTTTTATCAAAAGTAAAAATGATTACCCCTGTTCCTGGCGGAGTTGGACCAATGACAATTGCCGCATTATTAGAAAACATCTTATATCTTTATCAATTAAATCAAGAAATATAAAAATGTTTCTTTTAACTTTTATATCACCAATATTTTAGTTAAAAGAAACATGCTTTGTACTTTGATAAGGTTTCTTATTTTAAATTTTGCAAGATTGCTTCAATATTATTCGCATTATCTAATGAATGATCAAAAACAAATTCTAAACCCGGACAACGATAAATTTCTAATTTATGCGCTAATTTACTTCGAATTTCATTTTTATAATTCTGAACAACATTGTGAAGTTCTGCCTCTGATTTATTTAATAATGATGAATAATAAACCTTTGCATGACTCAAATCATTTGATAATTTGACAGCATGAATTCATATAGTATTTAAAATTTCATCACGAATTTCTCGTTGCATAATAATTGTTAAATCACGGGTAATCAAAGATTGCATTCTTTCAACTTTAATTTTATTTGCCATTATCTCACCTTTTTCTAACTTACTAGCATTATAACAAAGCATTTTATAAAAAGGAATAATTTTATTAATAAACAAAATTATTTTTAAAAAGAACTGAAAAAAGGATTAGATGTAATTAAAAAAACAATTTTTATGTGATAGTATGTAAAATATACCAAGGAGGGACTATGAAACGTTGAAATTATCGGATTTGATACAAAGATTATCTCTGATATTATAAAGTAATAATTGCCAGTTTAGCTTTTGGATTTTTAACTTATGGATTTTACATGGATATTTTTAAAGAATTTTGATATGTAAAAGGAACAAAACTTACTAGTTTGCAAAATTATGACATCTTATTAAGTTTTTATTCTGTTCAAGTTAATATCATAACTATTACTTGGTTAATATTAGCAATTTTTAATCATCATCGTGAACAAAAAAGTTGATTTTTTTCAACTAATGCTAAATTAAGTATTTTAAACTGAAATTTATTAATGTTTTTTATTTTTTGAATTGGAATTATTATTGGTTATAAAAACGGAGAAGTAACAATTTCTGAATATAGTAAAGCACAAATTAGTTGTACTGTTGTTACTCATTTTATTATGCCAATTCTCTTTTTTGGTTATACCTTCTTGTCATTTGGTGATCATCGTCTTAGTTGAAAAAAAGACTTTTTACAAAAAGATTGATGAATTAGTTTAAGTTATTCATCTTTTTATTTAATGTATGTTATTGTGCGGGCAGCAGCTTGAAAACGAGATGACAATATTACTTGAACATATCCTTATCCATTTTTAGACATTGATAATCCAATTATTTCAGGATTATCAAGAGTACAAGCAGCATGTTTTATTGCTTTTATTTTTATTATTGTTTTTACTATTTTTCACATTAGTTTGCATAGTCTTAACAATGGTATGTACCGTGTTTTTAATAAAAATCAAAATAAAAAAAGAAAATAGTGATAAATAAAGTTATTTATCACTATTTTCTTTTTGCAGTTGTAATAAAATTTATTATTGCTATTAAATATTCCGTTGAATTATGATATATTCCGCGAACATGATCACAATCAAAAACAATTCGACGACTAATTTTTTGTTTTTCATACTTACGCTTATTCTGGTAAGCTACCCACCCCATTATATATGGTGTTGCATGATCTTTCTTATTCAAGACATATAACACTGGTAATTTTGCTAATGCTTCCAAATTCTCACCAGGATTAACTTGTTCTGGATCATACCTGCGTGTTTCAATCGCATAACGACAAATTGCATAATAATGTTCATAATAATTAACTTTTGTGGCCGTATAAATTATTTTGGGGTCTTAAATTAATATCTTAGAAATTGTGGAATAATATACTACTTACTTATTTAGATTGTATTACTTTTAATTTTATTGTCAATATATTTTTCTATTTTTTTAAATTTTTCCACAACAAAAATACATTTTTATTAAAGTTATTTAATTTCTTAGATAAAACTAATAAAAATATAAATTTTTTTGTAAATTATTATTTATAAAATTATTAACTGAATAATTAAATTTATTTTCTTCTAACAATTGTTCATTACTATTAAATAAATCAATTTTATTTTTTAATCTCATCATACTAGCATTTAATTTATTTCTAATAGTTTTTTCGCTATAAATTGCTTTTTTAATCATCGTGCCTTTTCAATAATGAGAAATATCACCTTCAATATCACAACCAATATTATTTCATAGTGTTTGATTTCTGACACCTTCTTCATTATTTTTAATTAATCTAATAGTTTTATTCAAAAAATCTAATTTAGAATCACTTATAAAAGATTTACTATCTTCTAAACGCTGTAATAATTCTTCATATTTACCATTATAAAAATTATCAACGGCCTTATGATATGCTTCTCTATTTTCCTTATTTTTATTTTGATATGGATATAGTTTTTTAAATCTACTTGTAAGATGAAATTTATCTATTGTATAGTGAATTTTATTTTTAGGAAAATATTGATGCATAAAATTTTTAGTATTTTTAATTCATAATGCACCATCACCTAAAATCATAATTTCAATATTGGGTGTCATGTTGTAATGAGTTTCAATTAAAGAAAATAATTTTATAAGAACTGGTTTTAAATTCGCTTCTTTTTTAAGATAATCTGGAATATTATCCATTTCAAAAACACCTAATTTATTTGCAATTACAGGTCTTTTTACAGTATATTTTTCTTCATCATACCCAGTATGTACAGTACATGCTATCGTATGTTTTTTTTTTTTTTTTTTGTTGCATCTAACATTTTCAAATAAGTACCATCCATTTGAATATATAAAGTATGTGGAATATCTATATTTTTATTAGTTTTATTAATGTAATATTCTTCATCAGTTTTGGCACTTTTCATAATATTAGATATTGTCATTAAACTAATTTTTACATGTTCCATAGTATCTAAAATATCTTTATATCTTTTGTTCTCAGTAATAAATGATAATATTTTTTCTTTAACAGTATTATCTATTCTTTGTCATTTTTCAATTCCTAAAATTTTATCCAAAGGAAAAATATATTCTTCTTTACCTGTTTCTGAATTAATTTTATAATATCTTCTTCTTTTAAAAGTTATTTTTCAATTTAAAATTACCAATGTTCTTTCAATTTTATCTTTTACTTTATAATCTTTAAATTTTTTTAAAGTTTCATCAATTTTATAATTTTTAAAAATTCATTCATCACAATTTTCTAAATTTTGTTGAATAATTT
>NZ_RXFY01000036.1:0-9828 GCF_044714355.1 Spiroplasma sp. ald
GTGATTGTGATTTATATTCTCCATTTATTAATCAAGCTTGTTGTCGATAGATAAATTCTGATAATTCTTGTCCATTTTCATCAATTCATTTTTTAATTGTTAATGCTTTTAAACTTAATTCTTTAAAATCATTTCCTTTTAAATAAAATGGATAAGTAATATTTTTAACTTCATTATTTAACTTTAAATCTGCCATAATTAAATTTCCTCTAATTCCATTTCATTAATTAAATTATCAATATAGTCATAAGCACTGTCTTCTGAATGACATTCTTCTAATGCTAAATTAAATAAATCTTCTTCTGTATAAACAGAACCATTTTCATCTTTTCACATATTATTCACATCCTTGTCATTTAATTTTTTTATCTTCTAAATCAATAATTGTTGTTTTACAATAACTTAAATTTTCAGCAGTAATTTTTGCTTCTTCAAATGTATAAAATGATAAAGTATCAATGCTATATTTATTTTTAATTACTAATAAGTATCTTTTATTCATTTTTTATTCCTCCTAATTCTGTTTACCTAATGCTCAATGTTCATCAGTCATATCTTCAAATGGAACTGGATAAGCACGTAGTATTAATTCTTGTAATTTATTTTCTTGATTGCATTTTGAGCAATATCCTCAATATCTTTTTTTAAGACAAATTTTCTTTTTCATATAAACCTCCTAAATTATTCCTTTAATTTTTTTATCAATTTGTAATATTTTTCATCCATCTGATGCTAAATCTAAAATATCGTTAATTTTGTAATGTTGCATATAAGAAACAATAACATCTCACTTGTCTTTAAATAAATTTAAGTACATTTTTGCTCATTCTAAACATTGCAAATCATAATGATTTTTATGATGTTTAATACTACAATTAACAGGTTGACAATTAACTCAATCAAATGATGTTGTTATTTCATTTCAAGTTTTATTAATATATTTACTTTTATATTCTGTCATTTTTTAATTATCCTTTTTAACTCGCTGGCACTCACTCCCAAGTGAAAGTGCCAAAGCGAAAGTTAGTTATATAAGTATTTATCTATTTATTTATTACGCCATCCGCTTCACTGGGGGTGAGCGGTGGCGATTAGAATTTACAATTAACTACAAAGTACTACAATGTTCTACATTTTGTAGTTGTTTGTAAATTTGTTACGCCGTGTATATACACCTTTTCATCCGCACCATTTCAGGTCAAAGCGTTCAGTTTTTAAAATAAATTCACTTGCACCTTGAAGAGCCTAATGCTATACGCAAATTTATTTATAAAGTGACCATCTCAATATTTATTGTGTTTTGATGTTGACCTTGCACTTATCACCACTATCGTTTAGTTCTATATGAACCAACGCCGATTTACATTTTTTCTCATACACTATTTCAGTACTTGCCTCGGCCGGCTTGTGGAAAATGAATTATAAACAATCCATTTAGTACTTAGTTATTAACAAATAACTGTTCCACACTACATTAAGTTGTTTTATAAAATTTAAGTTTTAACAAACCAGTTTCTCAATCAAAGATAATTTTTGAATTTTCTAGTTTTTGATAAAACTGCTTTTGTTTTCAATTTTTAGTTTGATTTAATAAATCTTTGTGCTTTTCACAAGTTCATAAAACTTTATTTGATAAAAATTTTTCAGTAATAAATGATATTGCTTTATAACAATCATTAACATCACATATTTTTTGTTGTTTAATTATCATTACCTCCTTTTAGGAGTTGTTTTATTTCAAATAAAAAACAACCCTTTAATAAGAGTTGTTTTTTCCTACTTCATCCTTTATTCTACAAATTATCATTATTTTAAAAAAAATAAAAGAACTTTACTTTGTAGTAATTAACCTAACTTTAAGTTAGTTAAATTCTATAATTATTTAGGAAATATTAATTTATTATTTTAAAAGGAGAAATCAAAAATGAGTGATAAAGCCAAGCTTAAACCTTTTATGTCAAAGGCTTAATGAAAACAATCAAATCAAAGGACAATGGGGACTTTAAGTAAATTAAGTAAAGCATTTCTGTTACCAATTGCTGGAATCTTCTTAGGAGTTGGTGCGACTATTTCATCAAAAGTTGATCATGCTTCAGCAGTTTGATACTTTGGAAATTTTTTAAATAAAATGGGAGATATTGCCTTTGGTAATTTGCCAGTATTATTTTGTATTTCTGTTGCAATGGCCTATACGGAGGATGCTGGAGTAGCAGCATTGACTTCAGTGGTCAGGTTTTTAGTTTTTAATGCAATTCAGTTGTCATTATTAAATGAGGCATATGCTCATATTCAATATGTTGTTAATATTGAGGGTGGTGCTTCACCAATTATGGGATTAACTGTTGATGGTGTAACATCAGCCAGTCCAACTTTACTAACGGGTGAACAATTATTGGAATGAATGAGAACCAGTGATATTTATAAAGAATTAGTGAAAGGGAATGTTACTGTCACAATTGTTAGTTCAGCACGAGTAACTGATCAATTTAACTTGTTATTTTACACTGGTCAAACATGAGCAGTTCAAAATAAATTATTAACTTCTAATTTAGGAATTAATTCATTAAATACTGGTGTTTTTGGAGATATTTTTGTTGGAGCGATTGCGGCTTTCGCTTATAATCGTTTTCATAAAACACAATTACCTTCAGCGTTAAGTTTTTTTAGTGGGACAAAATTAGTTCCAATTATTATGTTTATGGCAGTAATTCCATTAGCTTTTATTTTTATGATTATTTGACCATTAATTGGAACTGGGCTAGCATGATTTGGAAATAACTCAGGAAAATTACCAGTAGGGTTAGATTCTTTAATCTTTGAGATTTTTGAGCGATCATTAGTGCCATTTGGGTTACATCATGTTTTTTATTCACCATTATGATGAACACAAGCCGGGGGAAGTATGGCAGATTTAATCGCTAATGTTTCAAAAGACCCTTTAAGTTATATGGCTTTTCTTAAAGATTTACAAGGAGCTGGTTATATTGATGCTAATATTGATTTAAGTACAATTATAGTTGGAGCAGCACAAGCAGCAATTACTAGTTGAGTATCAGAACTAAATGCTTCAACAATAGCAGCAGTTGGTGATCAAACAATTATGTATAAAGTTATTGCTGATCCAAAAATTACTTTTACAATGGTTCAACATATGGGGTTAAATTTAGGACGATTCCAAACTGGGAAGTTCCCATTTATGATGTTTGGATTACCAGCAGCAGCAGGAATGTACTTTAGTGTTCCAAAAGAAAATCGAAAACAAGTAATGGGAATTTACTTTTCAGCAGCCTTTACTTGCTTCTTAACAGGAATTACAGAACCAATTGAATTTACTTTCTTATTTGTAGTACCAGGGTTATTTTATGGTGTTCATATGCCATTATGTGCAATTTCATTTATGTTAACGGGATTATTACATGTGCATACATCAATGACTGTTTCAGGTGGATTTATTGACTTTATTGTCTTTGGTATTATTCCATTTGTTGGTGGAAAAGGAACAAACTTCTATTGAATTCTTGCAGTTGGAATTCCATATATTGGAATTTATTTTGCAGCTTTCTACTTCGCAATTAAATATGGGAAAGTTCAAATTCCTGGTCGTGATGGTATCACAAACTATATACTAAAGCTGATTTTAAAGCAAAAAAAGGTACTAATGAAACAACTTCATCAGCACCAGCAAAGGGTGATGCGGCAAAAAGAGAAAAGGCACGTAAAATTATTGAATTTTTAGGTGGTGCTGATAATATTACGGCAGTTGATTCATGTGCATCACGTTTACGAATTACAGTTGTTGATAGTAAACTTGTCAATCAAGATGGAATTAAAGGATTAGGTGGCAGCACCGGAATGCTTATTCGTGGTCAATCGGTTCAAATTATTTATGGTGGAGAACAAGAAGTAATTAAACCGTATATGCGTGAATTATTAGTTGAAATGCGTAATAATAAAGAGACAGCGAATTTAAATTCAAAACAGGGTTAAAATTAAATAGATATCAAAAAAAACATTAATTTTTTAATTAATTTTTTTTTGTCTATTTTAACAAATGCTATTTTGTGATAAAATTATAATGTATAAAAATGGAGTAAAAAATAATGACATCAATTTTTGGATATCCAAAAGAGGAATTACAATTAGATTTAGTTGCGCATGGTTTTAAGAAGTATTTAGCAGAACAAATCTTTGATTGAATATATGTCAAAAACATATATTCTTTTGATGAAATGACAAATATTTCTAAAACTGATCGTAATAAATTACAAGAATACTATACGATTGAACCATTAAAAATTGTTGTTCAACAACAGTCAAAAGATGGAACAGTAAAGTTTTTGTTTCAGTTAGCAGATGGTTATAAAATTGAAACAGTTTTAATGCCTCAAAGTTATGGTAATTCTGTTTGTGTTACAACACAAGTTGGTTGTAATATGGCGTGCACTTTTTGTGCCTCAGGACTATTAAAAAAAACCCGGAATTTATCAACTGCCGAAATTGTTCAACAAGTTATGATGGTTAATCGTTATTTAGCAACAACAAATGAACGTGTAAGCCATGCTGTTGTAATGGGAATTGGCGAACCATTTGATAATTTTGATAATACGCTTAAGTTTGTCAACATTATTAATGACTCAAAAGGTTATCAAATTGGTGCGCGCCATATTACAATTTCTACTTGTGGGTTAGTTCCAAAAATTAAACAATTTGCAGAATTAAATATCCAAGTTAATTTAGCAATTTCATTACATGCTCCAAATAATACGATTCGTAATCAATTAATGCCAATTAATAAAGCTTATCCAGTAGAAAAATTAATGGATGCAGTTCGTTATTATATTGAGCTAACTAATCGGCGTGTTACTTTTGAGTATATTTTAATTGAGAATGTTAATGATAGTCGTGAAACAGCATTAGAATTAGCAAAGTTAATTCGGAGGATTAAATGCTTATGTTAATTTAATTCCTTATAATACAGTTGCAGAAAATGGGTATCAACGCAGTACAAAAATTAATCAATTTTTTGAAACTTTACAACAGCAAAAAATTAATTGTATTGTTCGTCGTGAATTTGGGCACGATATTGATGCTGCTTGTGGTCAATTACGAGCTAAAAATGAAGGGATTATTAGAAAATAATTATGCAAATACGGTTTGGATACAAAACTGATATTGGTGCTTATCGTAGTAGTAATCAAGATTACTTTGATTTTGCCAATAATAGTTTTAACAATTATATTGCCATTGTCTGTGATGGGATGGGTGGTCATCAACATGGCGAAGTTGCCAGTAAAATGGCTGTTGATAGTTTGGTGGAACATTTTAAACGGACAAATTTTAATCATTTGTCCGATGAAGAAATTAATAAATGGTTTCGTCAAACAATTTTAGCAATTCAACAGGAAATGGTTACTTATGCTCAAATTTATCCTGATACAAGTGATATGGGAACAACAGTTGTTGCTGCCTTAATTGCTAATGGAAAAATATATGTTATTAATATTGGTGATTCACGGTTATATAAATTACATCATGATAAAATTTATCAAATTACTACTGACCAAAATATGGAAAATTCAACAGAATATCGAGAAAAACAAGAATTAGAATTTCAAGGTCAATATAAAAAACAATATAATATGCATACTTTTTGAAAAGTATTAACAAGTGCTTTAGGTCCAACAAAGAATTTAAAAATTGATACTTATGTTATTGAAGATATTAAAGGACAGTATTTATTAACCACCGATGGAATTCATGATTATGTTGATGAAATTGATTTAATTGAAACATTAAAATCAACAAATAAATTAAACGATAAGGTTAAAATTTTAATTGATCGGGCATTAGAAAATCTATCAACTGATAATTTAACCGGAATTGTTTTTGAAATAACAGATTAAAGCACTGTTATTTTTATTTGTTGTTTTTTTCTTCTTAGTTTTTTGTGTTATGATGTTTACAAGTTAAAATAATAAGGTAAAAGGGTGCAGAAAATGGAACAAATCACAATTGGAACAGTGTTACACAATCGTTATCAGGTTTTAGCTAAAATTGCAGATGGTGGTATGGCTGAAGTTTTTGAAGGATATGATATGTTATTAAAGCGGCATGTTGCAATTAAAATTATGACATTAACATTATCAAAAAATAAAGAAGCAGTAGAACGTTTTAATAAAGAATATAATTCAATTGCGCAGTTTTCCCATAATAATGTGGTTAAAGTTTATGGTTCATTTCAGGCGTATGATCGTCATTGTTTAGTTTTGGAATTAGTTAAAGGTTATACTTTGAAAGATCGTTTACTAACATTAGGTCCTTGTACTGTTAAAGAATTATTATATTTTTTTGATGAAATTAATTTAGCTATTACGGAAGCTCATAATAATGATATTATTCATCGTGATATTAAACCAGAAAATATTTTGATTTCATATGATGGTAAAATAAAGGTTGCTGATTTTGGGGTTGCAATTTTAGAAAATAGTGAAGATTTAGAATGTGGCAAAATCATTGGAACATCAAAATATATGGCACCAGAAATTGTTCAATCAAAACCAGCAACAAAACGCAGTGATATTTATGCTTTAGGCATTATGTTATATGAGTTAGCGGTTGGGATGGCTCCTTTTGTTGGAAAAAATCCAACTTTTGTTGCAGTTAAACATGTTAAAGAATTGCCACTACGACCACGGTTAGTAAATCCCTTAATCCCACAAAGTTTAGAAAATGTTATTTTAAAAGCAATTGCGAAAGATCCTAGTGAGCGGTTTCAGACAGTAGTAGATTTTAATACTAGTTTACAAGCAA
The DNA here is from genome assembly GCF_044714355.1 of Spiroplasma sp. ald. NCBI lineage: Bacteria > Bacillati > Mycoplasmatota > Mollicutes > Entomoplasmatales > Spiroplasmataceae > Spiroplasma > Spiroplasma sp. ald. The sequence goes on from NZ_RXFY01000036.1 coordinate 6,811, forward strand.
TTGAAACATCAGAACATCGCTCGGAAAAACCTTTAAAGTTATCAAATATGTTTGAAGTAAAAGGTAAGCAGTGTAAGCTTTATGATCGGTATTATTCTTATCCATGATTTTTAAGAATTAAGGTTGCTTGATGATTTAGTTTCTTACTAGTTTGTTTCATTATTGCCTTAGTTTGTCTTTGTTTGTTTTTATCAGGGTAGAATAATATGCATCAAACAGGAATGATTATTCTCATTGTTAGCGAGTTTTGTTATGTTAAAAATGATATTGACCATCAAATTTATGCTTGCAAAGCAAAAGGATTATTTCGTCATCAAGAAATTAAACCAGTTGTTGGTGATTATGTTCAATTTGAAATTCAAAATGACAAGCAAGGAATTATTTATCAAATTGAACCGCGTAAAAATGAATTATACCGGCCACGAATTGCTAATGTTGATCAAGTTATTATTATTACAGCAATGGCAGAACCGGCTTTTAATTCATATTTATTAAATAAATATTTAGCATTTACTGAATACAAAAGTTTAAAACCAGTTATTGTTTTTACTAAAAAAGATTTAGTGAAAACAGATGAACTTTATCAAAAATATTTTAACTGATATCCAAAGTTAGGTTATGAAGTTTATTTTATTAGTAATAAAAAAGATGATAAAAAAGTATGACAACAATTTGAACAACTTTTTCAGAATAAAATCACAGTGTTAACTGGGCAAACTGGTAGTGGAAAATCATCAACTCTAAATACGCTATTACAAGCAGAGATAATTAAAACGCAAGAAATTTCTAAAGCATTAGGCCGCGGAAAACATACAACGACAGCTAGTGCATTATATGAGTTATTAGATGGAATGATTGCTGATACACCAGGTTTTTCAACATTTGATTTAAGAGATTATGAAAAAGGAGGATTATCCCGCTCTTATCATTTATTTAATCAATATGCTAATGAATGTAAGTTTCGAACTTGCTTGCATTTACATGAGCCACATTGCAAAATAAAAGCATTAGTTCAAGCAGATGTTATTCCACATTTTTTTTATAATGATTATGTTCGCATTATGCAAGAACAATAGAAAGAGGTAATGATGAAAAAATATTTTGTTGCACCAAGTGTTTTAAGTGCAAATTATTTAATCCTACAAGAAGAGTTAGCAGCAATTAAGAAAGCAGGTGCTCAATGAATTCATTTTGATGTAATGGATGGTGATTTTGTACCAAATTTAACTTTTGGTCCAAAGATTTTAGCTGATATTACTAGTTATAGCGATTTATATCTTGATTGTCACTTAATGGTTAAAATTAAAAATAGTAGTGTTGAAAATTACTTGCTGCCCTTTATTAAAGCAGGTGCATCAGGAATTACTTTGCATTATGAAGCATTAACTGAACCACAATTAACTGAATTTTTAAGTTTACGAACAAAATTAAACATAAAAATTGGGTTAGCAATTAAACCATCAACTCCAGTTGAAATTATTTACCCGTATTTAAATCGTCTTGATTTAGTCTTAGTAATGACAGTAGAACCTGGTTTTGGTGGTCAAGATTTTATTCCAGCAGCAGCAGCAAAGATTAAAATTTTACGACATTATCTTGAACAAAATAATGGCAAAACACTAATTGAAGTTGATGGGGGAATTAATGCTGAAACTGCAACCCTTTGTAAACAATATGGGGTTGATGTGTTAGTAGCGGGTAGTTATTTATTTGGCCATTTTGATTTAGCAGCAAGGTTGAAAGGATTATTAGCAGATGAAAGCAAATAAAGTTTTAATTGTTTGTTCAGAAACAAATTTAGATTTACAGCAGTATCAAAATTATTATAAAATTGGTGTGGAACGAGGTGCCTTAGATTTAATTAAAAATTTTGATACTTTTGATCTTTTTTGTTGTGACCACGATAGTTTAACAACAACAGAAGCAAAACTAATTACTAGTAAAGCAAAAGAGTTATTAATAGTTTCCCAAATTAAAGATTATATTGATGGTGAATTAGCCTTACAAGAAGCGTTAAAATTAAAACCACAAGAAATTATTTTTATTGCACAAGGTAATCGCTTTGATATGGAGTTGAGTTGTTTTAACTTTATTTATCGCTATAATGTTATTTTTATGAATGATAATACTTATGCTTATTTATTAAAACCAGGAATGAATGAAGTTTATCAAAAGGCAGATTATCGTTATTTTTCATTATTTAGTTTGCAAGCAGCAACTGTGACAATTAGTAATTTAAAATATAATGCTAACCAATTAAAATTGTCAGAATTATCGCCTAATGCAGTTAGTAATGAATTTCTTACGTCAGTCGGGAATATTGATGTTTTAACAGGACAAGTTGTTGCAATTTATAGTAAATAAATTATAGTAAATAAAAATCGGTTTTAAAAACCGATTATTTTTTGCTTTAAAATTTGGTACCCATGATCGGGCTCGAACCGATACGAATTTCTTCGGTAGATTTTGAGTCTACTGCGTCTGCCAATTCCGCCACATGGGCATTTGTACCTTTTTCTATTATTTTGTGACTGTGTCCTTGAACTTTATTTATTGCGCAATTTGACCTTTACGCTTTAATGTTTTTAAAGTTCTTGTTGCAACACGTAATGTTTTAACTTCACCATCAACAACAATGCTTACTTTTTGTAAATTAACATTTCATTTACGACGAGTTGCATTTAACGCGTGTGAACGTTTGTTTCCTGATAAAGTGCTTTTACCAGTAATTTCACATTTTCTTGCCATAATTTCACTCCTTTATATCTACATACTATAAAATAATAACTAATTTTTAAATTAAAAGCAAGTATAAATATAATTTTTTTATGTAAAGTAAAGATGCAAATAGGATAATTCGCCCTTATTAAGTTAATAATATATTTTTTATTAAAAATTGCGACTATTTTTTCAAAAAAAAAATAATTTTTTTAAATTATGTAGTTATTTCAGCACCACGAAAAATGATTTTTGTTAAAAATCTAAAATTAATAATTTAATTACTAAATATTTTGTAAA
>NZ_RXFY01000037.1:0-9523 GCF_044714355.1 Spiroplasma sp. ald
TTCTGAAAATACTGTAAAATAGCTTCTTGTTTTAAAAGATTATAATCATCAAGACTAATTTTCTTAATGATTTTTTGTCTTAACTGATTAATTTGGTCTTGATCAATAATTGTAGCTTTTCGAATCATTCGTGCTTCCTTCCTTTCACATTTTTCCTTTGCTATTTTAAAATAATCAAAAAAAAAAAAAAAAAACACCGATATGAAAGTATTATTATCTACTTTACCTTAATCATAACATAAAACCTGTTAATCCAAACAAATGTTAACTCTAATCTTTGCTAAAAATAATTTTAAAAAAATAACTCATTTTAATGAGTTATTTTTTTTCTTTATGTAAAGTATGTTGGTTACATTTTGAACAATATTTTTTCACTTCTAATTTGTCGTGTTGTTTCTTTTTGTCACGTTTTGCAATGTAGTTTTCTTCCTTACATTGTTCACAACGTAAAATTATTCCTTCACGCATTTGTTTACTCCTCTTTTCTACTTAAATCTTATTCTTCCCGAATTTTACAACAAGTATATCATAGCAAAATAATTTAAATTTGCCAATTATTTTCGTTGCTTTCCGCATTTTTTTAATTATCTCAACGAAAAATTCGAACAATTAACCATATTAAGAGGCCAGTTAAAACAACTGAACCCAACATAACACCACAGCCAATACTTAAGCCCTTGATTGATAAAATTGCTTCTTTATAGTGCGCACCAAATAAAGCCGGAATAAAAGCTACAAATAAGAATGAACCTCCAACAAATAAAATTGTTAAAATGGTAGTTACTATTGATTGCATTGTTCGTGAATTAATTAAGATAACAGCAATAATCATTAAAGCAATTGCAAAAGCAGTAATAAAAATTGAAATAATAAAAAACAAAAGAACAATTAAATTATACGCAACAGCAAAATTAATCTTTAACACCGCATTAATAATGAAACTAGTAATTAAAACTAGGACATCAGCAATTAGTACTAAGGTAAAACAATAAGCGTAAACAATTAAAACAAAACCTAATGGTTTAATTCCTAATAATCCAATGCGTTTATAGACAACGGACATTTTTAAATCAATTAAAAAACCCATTAACATATATACAGCAATACTTGCCCCCGTTGCAATAAAAGTAACTCCGATTGATAGTGCCTTAACATTCGGTCCTTGGCGGTAGTTAACAAAAATTGCTTGGCAAAGAATTGCAATTGGAATTAGTACAACGGAAAGAATTAAAACCATTTTTTGGCGTCGCAAATAACTTAGAAAAAAACGATATAGGGCTGATAAATTAACTTTTTCATTAACTAATCAACTATTTTTTATTTTTATCGATGTATTTTGCTCAGTTTTTCGCTCATTTGTCATGTTCGATTGCTCCTGTTCTATAGCCCTGTTTATAAGCGCCAATTTGATATTCTTTAAATTGATCTTTGACAAAAGCTTCAACACTGCCATATTCGGCAACAACATCAACTACTTTTGTTACTTTTGTAATTTCTCCTGCAACCATAAAAATTAAAGTATCACAAAACTTCTCAATTTCTTCCATATTATGCGAAATTAATAATAATGCTTTATTTTCATTTGCTAAAAAAACACTTAAAATCTCATATATTTTATCTTTAATTTCTAAATCTAAGCGTGTTGCTAATTCATCAAGAATAATCAAATCTGGGTCAACAATTAATGCTAATAAAATATTAATCTTTTGTTGTTGTCCGCCAGATAATTTTGAAATATCCTCGTTCATAATTTTTTCAATTTGTAAATTTAATAAAAGTTGATAAATGTTTTCTGGTGGAATTAATAAATTATAAACTTTTAAATACAAATTTAAAATATCATAACCAGTAATTCCACGAGGATATTTAGATTCTTGCAATTGCATCCCAATCCGAATTCCAACTTGTTTTTCACTGCTGCTATTGGAAACACGACGTAATTGAGCTAAAATCTCACATAGAGTTGTTTTCCCTGTTCCATTTGGTCCAACAACTCCAATTCGATCTCCTTTTTGTACAGTTAAACTGACATTTTTTAAGACATGTTGTTTTCGATAAAATTTATTAATATTAGTACATTTAACTAAAAAGTCTGTTCCCAAATTAGTCATTTTTTATTCACTCCTCGTGTTTTTATCTTTCATTACTAAAATTATATATTAAAAATCAGCCAATTTTGACTGATTTTTAATTTATTTTTTACTTTTATCTAAAATATCATGAATAGTTAATTGTAATTCTTTTGTTTCATCAATTGCTAAATCTTTTTTAAAGTTAGCTTTCGTTACTCTTTTATTTTTAATTTGTTTAAAATCAACTTTTTGCATTGTTTGCTCATGATTATTTGAAGAAACATTTCTTAAGCCAACCTTAATTGTTCCAGCTGGAGCTTGTTCAATTGCTTTTAATCATTCTGTTCGTGATTTTGCTTTAATAATAGGTTTATCTTTTTCGCTATTATTAAACTCAAAATTAATTTGTTGTTGTCTATTTTTAAGCAGAGTTTCCACTGTTGTGACCACTTTTCCAAAAGATGGTTTTTCTTCGTCAAAAGACGGAACTGTCGGTTTTATATTTTTTTGTTGATTATTTTGTTGTGCCTGTGCTTTTACTAAAGCTACTTTAGCTTGCTCACGTTGTTTCTTTTCAATTAACATATCTGCTGTTGTTTTTACTTTTCCAAAAGTTTTGCGAACAAATAATGGCGATGGTTCTTGTTCAGGTGCAGATACGATTGTACTAGTTTCCACATTTGTTGAGGTTTGTTCTAATTGTCGTTTACTTTGTTGTTCTTTTCGAACTTTCTTTTTTGTTTCTTTTATATTTTTATTTTTCTGGCGCATTTTTTCTCCGCGTGGTTTACCCACAATGTTTTTGTTAATTGTTTTTTTACTATTTGCATGATAGTCAAGCGTTGTTATTGGTTCTGCTGTTGCAATAACTTGCTCAACTTGATAAATTTCTTCTGGTGGAATCATTAATGCTAATTTAACATTAGGATCACTTTCCTCATCGTTAGTATTTTCTGAGGTGATTGTTTCCTGATTATAACTTTTTTCATTTGGTTCTGTCTTATTAACAGCAGCATTATTCGTTGGTTTTGTTAATTCAATTAGGGCTTTGAGATTGTTTACATTATCATGTTCATTATGATGAAGCGGATGCTTTTTTGCAGCTGCACTACTAATTTCTAATCCTTTTTTTGATGGGATTAGTTTTAAATCATAATAATGGGGAATAACAATATCAATAATATTTTCAAAGCCTAACGTATGATTAGCAGTAATTAATTTATGAATAGGCATTTTATCAGTATTAAATATCTCACTTTCATCATTTTGATTTAACATATGTAAAATATCTTTCCCTTTTGTTAAAAACGTTCAGCGGACAAGTTCATTAATATCTTTATTTAACTTATATAATCGTGTTCCTTTTACTGGCCGTGTTGATGTAGGAATTTCTGTTAAATCAATTTTTTTCCCAGTATTAAGATTAGTAATTAATACTAAATTATCATCTTCACAATAACCCGCATTAATAACTACATCATCATGTAGATTAATTGATTTTACCCCTGCTGTTCGTAACCCTAATGTGGGAATTTGTTTTTTACGATATTTAACAATAAAACCGTTTGCTGTTGTTATGACAACATATGGATGATGATCAGCTAATTGGCTAGCAACAACTTCATCATCATTTTTTAAATTAATAGCTTTAAGAGCTTTGCTAATTCGTGTTGCTTCAAAATCTTTAACAGCTGTCTTTTTAATCATTCCATTTTTAGTTGCCAACATAATGTATTGTTCTTTTTTATTAAAATCATTTAATAAGAAAGCACTAATAATTTTTTCTTCTCCTGGTAACTCAGAAATAGTATTAACATGTTCACCAATATCACGTAACCGAACAGTTTTAATTTTATAAACTGGAATAATAACATAATTTCCTTTTGAAGTAATTAATAAAATTTTATCAGAAGTATTAGCTTGAAAATCAGCAATTCATAAATCTCCTGGTTTTCGTTTAAATTCTTCAGTTGCTAACCGTGCTAATTGATTATTTTCTAACGCTTTTAAATACCCGTCTCGTGAAATTCAAATGTTCAAATCTTTTTCAATAATTGTTTCTGTTTTTTGAATTTCAATTGCTTCAATTTCATTCTCAATCACACTACGACGACGTGAAACAAACTTTTTCTTAATTAATTCTAATTGGTGAATAATAACACTATTTAATTTATTAATATCACGTAAAATTGCTTTTAATTCAGCAATTGTTGCAATTAATTCTTTTTGTTCTGCTTTTAATTGTAAAATATCTGTTGAAGTTAACCGGTATAATCGTAACTGGACAATTGCTTCGGCTTGAATTTGGGTAAAACCAAATTTTTTCCCTAAATTATGAATTGCATCACTGCGATCTTTTGAATGGCGAATAACGGCAATTATTTCATCTAAAATACTAATTGTTTTGATTAACCCAGCAACAATTTCTGAGCGTTTTTTTGCACGTGCTAATTCAAAACGAGAACGATGAGTAACAACTGCTTGTTGATGTTCAACATAGTGGGTTAAGATTTCCTTTAATCCTAATTGTCGTGGTTGTTTATTTGCAATAGCAACCATATTAAAATTATATGAAATTTGTAAATTAGTATTTTTTAATAAAAATTTCCGTACGGTTTCAACATTAGCTTGTTTACCTAATTCAATCACAATTCGTAACCCTTCGCGGTCTGTTTCATCACGAACTTCCTTAATATTTAATCCTGGTTCATTATATTTAATATCATCAACCTTTTTAACTAAGTCTTGTTTAATAACTTCATATGGAATTTCAGTAATTACTAAAGCATTGTTTTCAAATTCAATTTTGCTACGAACAATAATTTTGCCTTTTCCTGTTTGATATGCCTCTAAAATTCCACTTTTTCCCTGAATAATCCCCCCCGTTGGGAAATCAGGTCCTTTAACATATTTTACTAAATCCTTAACCGTACTGTCTGGTTTTTCAATAAAATGAATTGTTGCATTAATAATTTCATGTAAATTATGTGGTGGAATATTTGTTGCATATCCAGCAGCAATTCCAGTTGAACCATTAACTAATAAATTTGGAAATAAAGCTGGTAATACAACAGGTTCTTGTTCTGAATCATCAAAATTAGGAGCAAAAGCAACTGTTTTTTTATCAAGATCTTGTAATAAAAATGAGGAAATTTCACTTAAACGAGTTTCAGTATAACGCATTGCAGCCGCTGGGTCCCCATCAATTGAACCATTGTTTCCATGCATATCAATTAATGGATAACGGACCTTTCAATCTTGCGATAACCTTACCATTGCATCATAAACTGATGTATCACCATGCGGATGATATTTACCAATTACTTCTCCGACAATCCGTGCCGATTTTTTATAACTCGTATTAAAAGTTAATCGTAATTCATTCATTGCAAATAAAATACGACGTTGCACTGGTTTTAAACCATCACGAACATCAGGCAAGGCTCGATCTTGAATAATATATTTGGCATAACGACCAAAGCGTTCTGACATAATATCATTTAAACTATAAACTAATTCATTTTCTTTTTCGTTATTACTCATTTTTAAATTCCTCTCTGTAAATCAACTTTCATCATTTCATTCTTGATTATAAACTTTTTATAATCAATTTGATAAAATAACTTTTGCCCTAATTTTGTTAATATTCAATAATCCTTATGTTTATCATAAGTAAAGAGTTGCTGTTGATGAGTTAATAATAACAATGTCCGGAAATATGCTAAGATTCGGTCATTAAGATTATTACAAATTTCCATTAACTGTAACAACTCTGCTAAAATATTTGTTTTGATTATAAATTCTTGTTGATAATAAATTGTTGTTGCTGATTTAATCATATATTTACCCATTTTAGATAACCAATCAATTTCACATTGATAAAATAGGGTTCCTTCAATTAATAATAATTTATAAATTGTTAAATTTAATGTATTTAATTGTTGATTAATTTTTAGTGGTAAATTGTTAGGTTTAATTAATGTTCTTTTTTTAATATTAATTCCCATATTAATTTTTTGCCAAGCAAATAAAATTATTAATATATTATAATAGTCTAATTCAAATGCAACAATTTTATCGTTAAAAAAATGAATGCCTTCTTTTGTTAACAAGTACAAGTTACTACTTGGTTCTAATTGATAAAGCGGTGTTACTTGTTGCATAATTTTTTTTCAAAAAACTTCTTTTTCCGTAGTTTGTTGCGCTGCTAATAGTAAACTTTCATAACATCAATTTAATGCTATTTCATCTGCTATCGCAAGTTCAATCGTTGTTTCAATTGTATTTTCACTATCTTCACTGCCATTACTTGTTCAAACTTCTAATGTCAATCTTGTTTTTGTTTCTTTAATAAGTCATAACTGAAAATTTTGATATTGACTAAGAGTTAGATTGGTTTGATTTAGGGTATTAATTAATTTTTTGATTGCTTGTAACATTGTTGTCCTACTTAATTAATGATTGCTTGAAAATCATCTTCTAAAGTAAATTTAACATTTTCATCAATTCAATCTTTTCGTTTTTTAGCATCATCTCCCATTAAGGTGACAATCCGTTTTTCAGCCATAACAGCATCATCAATTGTTACTAAAATTAGCTGACGAGTTTGGGGATCCATTGTTGTTTCTCATAATTGTTCTGCGTTCATTTCCCCTAGCCCTTTATAACGCTGTAATTCAAATTTACCATGAAATTGACTTAATTTATTTTTTAATTCTGTTTCATCTCATGCGTATTCAATATGTTTATTTTTGGTGCTAGTAATTTTAAATAAAGGTGGTAAAGCAAGATAAACCCGATGATTTTCAATTAATGGTCGCATATAACGATAAAAAAATGTTAGCAATAAAGTTTGAATATGCGCACCATCCGTATCCGCATCAGTCATAATAATTACTTTGCCATAATTGGCATCATTAATATCAAAGCCATTTCCGACTCCAGCCCCAATTGCATTAATCATTACATTAATTTCTTCATTATTCATTAAATCTTGAAGTTTTGCTTTTTCAGCATTAATCACTTTCCCGCGTAACGGTAAAATTGCTTGAAAACGACGATCACGTCCTAACTTGGCACTTCCTCCCGCCGAATCTCCTTCAACTAAAAAAATTTCATTATTAAATTTATTTCGATTTTGAGCTGGGGTTAATTTTCCGGTTAATAAGCGATCACTATTACCACGTTTTTTGCTATTACGAGCTGCTTCGCGTGCTTTCCGAGCCTCTTCACGAACATTACGAGCTAATAATGCTTTTTCAATAATAGTATAAGCATTTGTCTTATTTTCTGTTAATCAAAATCCAAATTGCTTAGCTACAATTGTTTCAACAACAAGTCGTGCTTCATAAGTTCCTAATTTTCCTTTCGTTTGACCTTCATACTGAATTAAATTTTCAGGAATTTTTACTGAAACAATGGCTGTTAATCCTTCCCGTGTATCAACCGAATCAAGATTCTTATCTTTTTCTTTTAATAAACCTTCTTTGCGAGCATAATCATTAATTACTTTTGTTAATCCTGTTCGGAATCCAGCAACATGACTGCCACCTTCACTTGTTTTAACATTATTGGCAAAACTAAGTAAATTTTCATTAAATTCAGTTGAATATTGTAACGCTATTTCAACTTCAATTTGTTTTTCTATCCCTTTTAACATAATAATTGGAGTAATACTTTTTTTACCTTCATTCATATAAGTAATGAATTCTTCCAAACCATTATTAAATAAATATGATACTTTTTTATCAGTGCGTTGGTCAGTCAATGTCAACTTAACCCCACTATTTAAAAATGCTGATTCACGAATTCGTTCTGAAATTGTGGAAAAAGAAAAATCAATTACTTTAAAAATCTTATGATCAGGTAAAAAAGTAACTGTTGTTCCTGTTTTTGTTGTTGTACCAATTTTTGTTAACGGTTCTTTAACTTGCCCACCATTCGCAAATTTAATACTTCAAACTTTGTGGTCACGATAAATTGTGACATCAAAAGTTGACGATAAAGCATTAACAACAGAAGAACCAACACCATGTAATCCTCCTGATGTTTTATAACCATCACCACCAAATTTTCCCCCAGCATGTAAAACTGAAAAAATTACTTCTGGCGTTGATTTACCAGATGAATGAATTCCGGTTGGAACACCACGACCATTATCTGCCACCGTAATCGCATTATTTTTATAAATAATAATATCAATTTCATTACAATAACCAGCTAATGCCTCATCAATTGAATTATCAATAATTTCTCAAACTAAATGATGTAATCCACGAACATCAGTTGAACCAATATACATTCCTGGACGTTTTCGAACCGCATCTAGTCCTTCTAAAATCTGAATTGATGATTCATCATACTTTAATGTTTTATCTTCAATACTCATATTCTCTATCATTCCTTTTAAATATAATTTTCACTATTAATATTTTATATTATAATGCTTTTATTTACAATTATTTACTAAATTATTTCTAATTGCTATATAATATAATAGTAAAAGAGAGGTGAAGGAATGACATTATATGGATATTTAGGGACAGCTATTACGGCAATAATTGGTTACTTAATTGGTTCTTTTAGTTGATCAATCTTTATTAGTAAAAAAATTTATAAAATTGATGTGCAAGATTATCATTCTAAAAATGCCGGAGCTACAAATACTAGTCGTGTTTTAGGAAAAAAATGAGGTTTTGCCATTATGTTTTTAGATATGCTAAAAGTTACTATTACAATGTTTATTGCCTTTGGTATTAGTTGTATTAATATTAATGGGGTTAATTTTGGTTCAACTAGTTATTATATTCCAGCTTTTTTTGTTTTAATTGGTCATTCTTATCCAATTTATTATAAATTTAAAGGCGGTAAAACAGTTTCATCTTTTTTAGGGTTATTATGAATGACTAACCCATATTATTTTTTAATTGCTACAGTTGTTTGATGAAGCACAATTTTTATTTGAAAACGAGTTTCTGTTTCTTCAATTTTAGCAGCATTTTTTACAGGAGCATTATGTTGAATCCCACAATTAAGTGGCATTGATGTTATTAACTTTAATGGTGATTTACTTCAAAATTCTCATCTTGTTTGAGTGAATTACTTACATTATGTTAATTATGATAATTACTATGATAGTTTAGCTTTAATTAATATTATTATTACTTTAAGTGCTATTTTCTTAATCTTAAAGCATCATCAAAATATTGTTCGTTTATTAAAAGGAACAGAAAAACCTTATGATTTTAAAGGGAAATCTGATTTAGAAAATGGTAATCTTCCAAAACATAATCAAATCAAAAAACATTAATGAATTATCCATAGTTTTAATTACTTAATAATTCTAATTGAAAAATGCTTTCATTAGACTTCTTGCATAACCTAGTTATTTTAAAATTCCTATAAAATATATTTAAAATAGAAATTATAGGAATCTAAAATTATGAAATTTG
>NZ_RXFY01000038.1:0-9353 GCF_044714355.1 Spiroplasma sp. ald
ATAAAAAAGTCATTTTTCGTTGTAGGAAAATATTAAATTTTTAAATAAAAGACATAATTAATTAAAATTATAATTTGCTATTAGTATTTTTTTAAAAATATTTACAATTATTTTAATAGGTTATGCAAGAAGTCTATTAAATAAAATAATTTTCGCAATTTTATTTTCTCCATTTTATCTTTTTTGGTTTATAGGTTCAAATTCAATTATATTAAAAAAACAAGATAACAACTAAAACTTCAAAAATAACTTGAAAATAAAAAATCTAAGGTTTACTTAGATTTTTTATTTTATTAGGTTTATACTTCGTTTGCATTAACTTGCTCTTGAATACTCATATGATTAATTTTATAAGTTGAAATTCAATATGTTATTAAATAGATTCCTGCCATTAAAATAAAAGTAATTGGAATCGTAATTCATGGGAATCCAAATGGAATAATTACTTTAGCAATTGCAATAAACCCATAAACACCTAGTCATAATATTAGTCACATTATCCCAACACCTAAAATCCATGCTAGAAAAGCAAACGGAGTAAATATTCCTAATGTTAAACTATTAATTTCACGATTTGAATATCCTAAAGCTTTCATCACAGCCATAAATTTTAAGAAATAATTAACAAATGATTCTGTCATAATATATACAATAATAATAGCAGTTATAATCGTAATAACAACAAAAATAATTGATAAGATACTTGAAATTCAAGCAAGTTTTTCAATAACTTGCGATTTAATAATTAAATAATCTGTTCCTCCAACCCCACTAGTTAATTGACCATTCATAAAATCATTCATTGAATAGGAACCATCTGAGGAAGAAAGATTAAATCGTGTTGTTTGATCAACTTGATCATAATATTTACTAAACTTACCATTAAATCATAACATTGGATTATCATCTTTGTTATCATATAGTTCACTAGAACTTGTATCAAAACCAAGAATTTTATTAGCAATAACTTGATTTACATACGCTCTTGGAACATCATATGAATTTTGAATCCCAACAACTTTATATTTAATATTTTTAGTAATTTTCCCAATTTTTAATAATCCTTGGCGTAATGCTTCTCGATATCAGTTAGTTGGAAACCCGGTTATTAAATCACCTATGCCATTAATTTCTTTATCAAATTTATTATCAAAAGGATGAATAATATAATAATCACCGTCTTCAGTTTCTTCTTTAGTGACCACTCTCTGATCAGCAGGACTACTAAGGTCTAACAAGCCTGGTAACCGACGTCCTGTTGTTGCAGAAATCGTTGAATTTTGAAATTCACCTTGTTTAAAAGCATCAACTGGTAATTTTAAAACAAAATTTTTGATATTATAATAATCTTGAACTTTACCATTTTTATTTTCAAAACCAACACGTGTTTTGTTTCCAATTGTTAATTTTGTTAAATCAAGGGTAAACGGGTTGAGATTATCATCAGACCAACCACTTGATAACTCATATGACCACGCTGCTTGATCAACAGCACAATGAAGTGCATCATCACAATATTGTAACTGCTGAACACTAGTAGTAGTTTCAATTATTTTATCTAACAATAAATTATATTTACTTTCTGCGGCTTTATTTACAACCATTGGAATAAAATCTGTCCTAATATTTAAATTTTTACTATTATCTAAAATTTTTTTAATTGTTTGATTTGGAAAAATAATTGTTTTATTATTTACATTAATTCCATATGTTGGAAGAATAAAACTTGAATCTGATATATTTGTTGTATATCCGGTATAAACATCTTCATTTTTTGAATTATAAGTTGAAGTTCCAAAAGTAAAATTAAATTGTAATTTAGCCAAATCATCTTTTAACCACATTGCTCGAATTTTGCCTGGCATAATATCACTTGTTGCATATTGTGCACAATAAGTCCAACGGTCAATAATATTTGGGTCTGTTGGATGAACTGGTGATTTACCAAAAGCACGTGGCATTGTTGAACATAATAAAGTATCAATTTGATTTCGAATAGCAACATTTTCACCATAACGTTTATACATAGCATAAAAAGTACCAATTGATAAACTTGTTCCTTTTCCAACCATAAAATTAAAAATAATCATATTATTTAATTGTTGTGCATATAAATGAGAATTTTTAGCATTAATATCATTTTTTGTTGATAGCCATTCTCCATTATATAAATAATCACTTACTAAAGAATTTTTAATTAATGGATATGCTGCCTCAGATGAAAAACCAGGACCATTCCAGTCATACATTTCATAACGACTAAAAGGAATATTCCCAATAACGTTTGTATATTCATACTGGTTATCATAATTTAAATTGGCATAATAATCCTTACTAAATTTATTGATTCCTGTTGGAATTAAAGTTGCTAATGTTAAAAATAAACTAGCAACAAAAAATGTTAAAAAAAATCAACCAATTTTTTTCATTGAAACAGCCATCATCACGAAACGAAATTTTGTTGTAAATTTTTTAAAATGAAAAATATTACTAATAGAATAAACTAATTTTGAAGTTTTAATATTTTTATTTGGATTTAATAAATCTAATGGGCTGATTATTAATTGCCGAATTGCTGTTACTAAAATTGACAAACTACTAACAAGACCAATAATTCCAAAACAAATTGCAAATGGAATTAACGAAAATGAAAAGTTAACTGGAATAACAAAATAACTATTGAAAACACTCATAATAGGTAATTGTAAAAATACACCAATAATTCATCCAATCGGAACTCCAATTCCAGTTACTACAATCGCATGAGCTAAATAGGAAATAGCAATTGTTATTCCACTATAACCATTTGCTTTTAAAATTCCATTTGCAATTTTTTGTTGATTAATAATTTTTTTAATTAAAATTACTAATGTAAAAATTAAAATAATTAAGAAAATAAGACATAAAATAATTGTAATCGTACGATAAAATTTAATTGTAGTTCCTAACAAAGAATAACGTAAGTAAACTAACTTTGTTTCATCACGGCTTTGTAATGGGGCATTTTTATCACTTGGATTATTTAAATTTCAAAAATCAGCTGATAAATATTTTTTGAAATTTTCAAAGGCTGTACCTTTATTTTCCGGTAAACCAACATAATTAATATATAATGTAGAATTTTCTTCAATATCAGTGTTAGCAGCAATAGACTCACTACGATAAACTTTTTCAGAAACATAAATAATACCATCTGTTTTTGGATCTGGAAAAACATCAGTATCATAAATTGTTGGATAAATATTAGTTGGATCTCCACCAATAGCACCAACAAAGAAATTTGAGTTTTCACCAATTGTAAGTTGGTCTCCTACTTTTAATTTTTGAATATGCGCAAATTGTGGCGTAATAACAACATACACATCATTAATTGGATTAGTTGGATCAAAAGAATCATATTTTTTAATAAATTTTAATTTATTATCCGATAATAATTGTGTTCAATTAATAATTTTATATTTTAAATTTGATGTTAAATCTCAATATGCATATTGTTCACGTAACTGAAATGAAAAGTTTGAAGCTTTAGCAACTAATGCATAATAGGCTTTTGTCAAACCATAAGGCCCATAAGGTTGATTCCGAAAACTATTATTTTTATTATTTTGATTATAAAAATCATTAACACTAAAAACAGCGTTTTCAATATTATTATTATAACCAACATCAAGATTATTAATAGTTGGTGAATAATAAAGACTAATTTTTGTTAAAGGCTGTGATGTATCTTTTACTAAAAAACTTAAATCACCATTTAATTTTTCCTCAAATATTCTATCTTCAATGCTAGTTTTAGTAGGGATTTCATCTACGCTTCCTCGTAAATCAACATCTTTTTTTCATTTTGTTATACCATTATTAACAAAATCAATAACAGCATCTTTTAATTTTGTTTCATCTGTTATACCTGAATATTTTTTATTTAAATATGCAATAATTAAATTTATTGTATTTTGTGAAATATCACTATGCGTAAAATTATTCATAAATTCTTCAATCAAAGATAAATTATTTTGATTAAAAAGATAACCTTTCTGATCATATAATTGTCCAATTACAGAAGTTTGAAAAGCTTCATTATTAACGTTGAAACGATATAAACCATTATTTAAAAAAATTGGTGCACTTTTATCAAGATCAGTAAAAATAATATTACTTACTTTATTTGCTTTAGAATCAAAAGTAAATTTTATTTCAACATTATTATCCAAAGCTTTTAATGCGCCATCTTCACCTAAATGAACATAAGGCAATGTCCACTGTTCCCCATTAACATCAGTAATCAAATGATAATCATTGCTAAAAGCATATCATGGAGTAATTGTTTCAACATTTTGCCCTGTTTTCTTTTTACTATCAAATCTTAATAAATAATCATAAGCAAAAGTTCCTTTCCCCATAAATGAATATGCATTAGATAAACGTGTATTAACAATTCACGAAGAAGTTGTTAATAATGTTAAAAGCGCAGCTAATATTATAAAAATAATTAACTGTGCTTTTTGCTTAAACATACTTTTTAATGTTTGTAAAAACAGCAACATTTTTTAGATCTCCTCTTTTTCAATTAACTATTAATAATAACGAGTATTGTTATAGTATCAAACAAAATCACTTAATAAATATGAATTTTTTGTTAAATCATCTTTAATCCCTGGATTATACAAGAAACGAGCTTGGTTATTAAATTGAACAACATAACTATATTTAATTTTGTCACTATTTGTTAAATATTCATTACCCATTCCATCATAATCAACTCAGTCTTGATTGTTTCATGTTTTGCCCTCTGGTGCAATATTATGACGTTGTTTTGGGTCTTTTTCTTGTTCAACATATGAAGGAGAATTCCCTGAAACGGGATCAGTATATCCTAATGGTTTTTTATGACGTTCTAATTTAGTTGAAGCATCTTTTGGACCATAGTAATCTAATTGATAACGAACACCTGTTACAGAACCATCAGTTACAATTGCCCCTAATTTTGAACCATCTACACCAGTTCCTGATGCTGTAATATATCATTTTCGATCTAAGAAAATATTATCAAATCAATCTTCTGCCATTACTTTATTAACTTGACTTGTTAATTCACCAATATAACCATTTTGTGAATCTAATATTTGTGTAATAAATTTATGCATTGATTCATGATCAGGATAAGTATTATTTCCTCCATGCGCTCAAATATTAATGATATCGAATAATGACCCTTGTTTATATTGACCTATTTGTTCATCAAAACCATAACTATTTAAGATAAACTTAGCATATTCACTATCAGGATCAACTGCCATTAAGTCCTCTTTAAAGCCATTTTTATTCGGTCCTTCATTATAAACATCATCAATTGTTTTAACATTATCAATATTTAAATTATAATGTCCTTCACTATCATTACTGTCACTATCATTACTGTCACTATCATTACTGTCACTATCATTACTGTCACTATCATTACTGTAAAATCAATTTGCTAATCCTGCAATTCCTTTTAATAAATTAAACAAATCAAAGTTTGGTGCGTTTAACATTTGCAATAATGTTCGAATTAAAGCAACAACACTATCTTCAGCAAAATTCCCAATTAAGCCTTGGAATTTTAAAAGACCCTCATAAACTGTGTTTGACATTATGCGATTAAATTTTTGAACATCAAAATTTGAACCTTCTTTTGCCAAAGCTTCTGTAAATCAATTTCCTAAAACAGAATACCATTTTAAAAAGGCATTTTTATGTTCTTTTTTATCACTTGTTAGATCTAAATATTGTTTCTCCTCTGACATAATCACGGTTAGAGATTTTGCCACAACTGGACTGTTAAAAATATCATAAAGTTTCATACTTTGAATTGTTTTATCAGGGTTATCTACTTCACCATCACTTTGTTTTTCAACATTAAGAACTGTTTTTTCAATAGTATCACGACTAAATATCTCTAATAATGGACTATTTGGTTTAACATTACCTGAATTATCAAAAAACTGGCTTTTTATTTGTTTTAAAATAAAAAACGGTGCTGCCAAAAAAATTCCTGCAGTTTTTTCACCAGAACGATTATTTTGAATAAATGGTAATAATTGTGCTAATGAATATAAAACTGGTAATTCTAATCCTGATCCAAATTGGCCTAACATAGTGATTGCTTCATCAAAATATTTTAAACCAAATAAATCATATAATGAACTTGACTGGTTCGCCACAGCCCTCCCAAATTTAATTTCTTCACCACCATCTTTATAAGACAATATTGACTTTGTTGGTGGTGTTGAAAGTGAATTATGATATAAAATATTTGATACATAAGGACCCGATGATGAATCATAATAATTACTTCATCCAGCCGTTCTGTTAATATAATTAATAACTGATTCTGATTTTTGTGACAATGTATTTGCTAAAGCTCCAGTATCATATTGAGCTCATGCTAAATTTGGATTTGCAACAAAATCTCTGTAACGCCCTGTTGCATCTGTTGTATTTCTAGCATGTCCTTGGTTATCTTCTGTATTTCACTTTGAAAAATCAGTCATTGCAGCAATTGATGACATTAAATTATAAGTATTTCGCTCTGGTTGATAATTATTATCTGTTGCTTTTCAAGGATTATAATAAAGATTATTTAATTTTTTATATTCTTCAACATAATCTTTAATTTTAATTTCTTTCCCGCTTTTAGTAGTAAAGACTCCTTTTAAATTTCTTCCAACATTGTTTAAAAAATACTGTAATGTTGCAAACCCATAAGTATTCATATTTTCATGACGACTAGCAATTAAAATTTTAGCAATTGTACTAGTATATTTGACTAAATTTCGAATTGTTGGGTCGATTTTATTAAGTTCACTATCAAAATAATTATTATTTTGACTATTTTTTCCTTTTGCACAAGAAACTACCCCTAACATACTTGCTGACATTAAAGTTGTAGATCCTAATATAGAAAGTAATTTTTTCATTTCCTTCACTCCTTTTATATTTATTAAATTTTTATAAAAATCATTAATTTAAAAGTCAGCAGATAACATTAAATTATCATTACCTGCTTATAACCATTAATAAAAATTGTTGTATATTTAATTGGCTTATCCATACTCAAACAATTATTTTTAATTGCTAAAACAAAATATTTTAAATCATCATTGTTTTTTTATGATTTTGTGTTTTAGCATTATTTTTATTTATTAAAACAACATTTCAAAAATAAATTCAAAGTAAAATAATTATAAAAATATTTTTAAAAATTGTTGATAATTTAATATCATTTATATTTTCAATAAAATATAAATTTAAAATTAAACAGAATAATAACAAAATAAAACCAAACGATAATCTCCGAAAAATTTGTTTTACTTCCATTACGCTATTATTAATTACAATAGTACTAATTAAGCTTCCATAACCAATCATTCATAAAATTAAATAAAATGAGTTATTTTTTGTTTTTAAAAATGCATTAAAAATAAAATTAAAAATAACTGGAGAAAAAATAATTAAAAAGAAAATAGCAATTAATTTATTAAATAAAATAATAAAATTAAAATATCTTGTCTTTGTTGTGCTAAGAAAGATTGCAAATAATAAAAAAATAAAATTTAATAAATTAATTGTTGATCTTTCTATTCATCTAAAAGAAAATTGAATAAAAATATTAAGAACAAGCAAAATTGATAAATTGCTAATAAAAGTAAAAATAAAACTAATAATTGCAAATTTAGTAAAGGTGTTATTAATATTTTTAATAGATTTTGTTTTTAAAAAACTAATGCGGATTAAAATACTAATAATGAAAAAATAAAAATTCAAAAAAATTGATGAAAAGATATTAAAGTTAATAAATTTATTAAAAGTGATAAAAATTTATTAACATTTTTTCTACTCCTATATTTTTACATATTAACATTTTACAAAAAAAAAAAAAAAAAGCAAGGGCTAATTTTGCTTTTTTTAAGAAAATTAAATTATTTAAGGTCAACTGAGGCTCCAGCAGTTACTAATTGTCCTTTAATTTCTTCTGCTTCTTCTATCTTTACTTTTTCTTTAATTACTGCTGGTAATTTATCAACAATTGCTTTTGCTGCCATTAATTCTTTTCCAGTAATTTCTTTAACTAATTTAATAATTGCAACTTTACTTGGTCCTGTATCTGTTAACACAATATTAACCTCTGAAGGACCAACTGCTGCTCCTACTTCTTCGGGAGCAGCAGCAGTTGCTGCTGCAGCTACAACACCGAAATGATCTTCAATTCCTTTTACTAATTCATTTAATTCCGATAATTTCATTTCTTCTAATGCTTTAATAATATCATCTTTTGATAATGCCATAATATTTTCCTCCTCATTAAGATTTTTCTATAAAATCTTTGAATAACATAACTAATTATTCAGTTTTTGTTTTAGCAATTTCTTTAACTGCTATTGCAAACATACGTAATGGGTATAGTAAACTTGCTCCAAACATTGATAATAATTCATCTTTTGTTGGTAATGCTGCAATTTCAACAATTGCTTTTGTATTTAAAACTTTACCCTCATAAATTCCAGCTTTTAATTTTATTGCTGGATGTATTTTTGCAAATTCTGCTAAAGTTTTTGCGGCAGCCATCTGTTCACTTGTGCCAAACGCAAAAGCATTAGGACCTGTTAAAAATTGGTCTAATTCAGCAAATCCTGCCTCTTTAGCAGCCAAACTTACTAAGTTATTTTTATATACTTTAATGTTTACATCTTGTTTTGTAAGCATTCTTCTTAGTTCTGTAAATTCAGCAACCGTTAATTTTTGATACTCAACAATAACTGCTGAATTAGCATTTTTAAAGTTATTAACAATTTCATTAACAACTGCTGCTTTAATTTTCATTGCTGGCTTCATTCTTCGCCTCCCTATAATAATTTTAAAAGCAAAGGCAATTAACCAAGTGGATTAATTGCCTAAAACATTATTTAAATAATATAAAAACATGTCATTGTTATATATCTCAATAATGCCTCGGCAACATAATTAAGATTTAATAAAATCCGTTGCTGTCTATGGTATTTTGATGACTATGGTACAATACCAAATAATATAATATTATAATTTTTGTTAAAAGTCAAATAAAAAAAGTTATTTTAAAAAATTTTATTAATCTTGTTTTACTTTCGGCTTATTTTCTTATACCGATTATTGGCCGTATAAATTATTTTGGGGTCTTAAATTAATATCTTAGAAATTGTGGAATAATATACTAATTACTTATTATAGATTGTATTTATAGATTGTATTACTTTTAATTTTATTGTCAATATATTTTTCTATTTTTTTAAATTTTTCCACAACAAAAATACATTTTTATTAAAGTTATTTAATTT